>DASTVC010000266.1:0-3389 GCA_035759295.1 Longimicrobium sp.
ACGGGCGAGGACGTCGCGCCGTGGGCGGAGGGGTGGGGGAATCCCGTGAGCGGGCCGCACGCCGCCGGGCACCCGTTCGTGCAGGACGCCGCGCGCGCCGCCGAAGAGCTGGACGACGCGCTGGCCAGGCGCCTCAAGCGCATCCTGGACGACGAGGCGCGGCGCTACGGCATCGACGTGTAGGAGGGCGCATGCGGCCCATGCTGGACGACCTGGAGCTTCCGCAGGTGCAGGAAGCCGCCATCGGCGAGCAGCGCGCGCTGGCCGAGCACCACGCCACGGAGGCCGACGGCAGCGTGGTGCAGGACCTGGGGCGCCACGCCGCCCGGGTCCGCCTGTGGGGCGTGGCGGCGGGGCCCGACGCCGCGGAGTTCGTGGAGAAGCTCGCGTCGAAGTTCCGCGCCGGCGACCCCGTGCCCTTCACCGCCGACATCGCCAGCGGCGCGGCCATCGAGCGAATGTCCATCGCCGACCTGCAGCTGCGCGAGTCCGCCGGCAAGCCCCAGCGCTGGGTGTATGCCCTGGCCCTGGACGAGTACCTGGAGCCGCCCCCCGCCGCCCCCGCCCTGGTAGACGCGGCCGTGCTGGACGAGGGCCGCGGGCTGATGGACGGCCTGACCGACGCGCTGGACCTGTTCCCCATCCTTCCCACCGGCCTGGAGCCGTTCGTCTCCGTGATGCAGGGGCTGCTGGTTCGCCTGCGCGGCACGGACAGCCTCTCCTGAACCGCGGCGAGCCGCCCCCACCCCAGGAGCCCGAATGTCGGAAAACGTATACGAGGATGTGCGCGACGCGCTGCAGACCTTCGAGGGATTTCTGAACGACGCCGCGACCTTTGCCGCCGTCAAGACGGTGGTCACCGCGCTCAAGCCGCACGTGCCGGCCATCGGGCAGCTGCTCACCCAGCTCATCTCGCTGATCACCGAGCTGGAGACGGAGGTCAAGAAGGTGAGCGTGGGGCAGGTGACGGCGCTCACGGACAAGGTCACCGGGCTGCTGTCCAGCGCCGGCGCCCTCCTTCCCGCCCAGGCGGGGCAGATCACCACCCTGCAGGGCGTGGTGACCGAGGTGACGCAGTTCATCCCGCTCATCCAGCAGATCATCGGCTTCATCACCACCATCAAGACCAAGCTGACGGAGCTGAACGCCTGACCCGGCCGGCCGCGCCCCCGCCGGACGCAATCCAACCCCGCCCCCCTGCATGGCCTCGAAGACGCTGCTGGACCGCCTGGAGCTGCCGCTGGCGCAGTGCATCGACGTGGAGGACCGCCGCGCGCTGGTCCGCCACGCCGTGCACGGGCTGGACGGCGACGTGCTGCAGCAGATGGGGCGGCGGGCGGCGCGCGTGGCCATTACCGGCGTGGTCGCGGGGCCCGACGCGCGCGGCGGTCTGGAGGAGCTGCGGGAAAAGTCGCGCAGCGCGCAGCCCGTCGATTTCGTCGCCGACGTGGCCACGGCCACGGGCGTCACCCGCGTGGTGGTCGAACGGTGGGACGTGCGCGAGCTCTCCGGCCGCCCCGACCGCTGGCGGTACGCCTTCCTGCTCCGCGAGCACCTGGATCCGCCCGCGGCCACGGCGACGGAGACGCCGGCCACCACCACCAGCACCGCCCCCACGACCTCCACCGAGACGGGGACGCTGTCGGTCGAGGTGACGGTGGAGGGGGAGCCGGACTTCGATCCTTCGCGCATCACCGTCACCGCCGAAACGACGGGCCCGGCGGGTGCGGCCAGCCGGCCGCTGACGGAGCGGACGGGGAATACCTGGACGGACGCCGCCGCCCCCGAGGGCCCGCACACCGTCCACGCGACCGTGGCCGACCCGCCGATGTCCGGCTCGGCCACGGCCACCGTGCGCCCGGGGCAGACGGCGCAGGTGAGCATTACGCTGGCGCCTTCCACGGCGGTGGCGCGGGCGTTCATGGTGAGCTTTCGCTTCGACAGCGCGTTCGTGGAGCCGTGCATGCGCGCCGTGCTGCGGCGCGTGGCGCAGCACCTGGGCGCGCACGCGAGCGACCACCTGGTGGTGGTGGGCCACACGGACAAGACGGGGCCCGGCGCGTACAACCAGTCGCTGAGCGAGCGGCGCGCCCGGGCGGTGTTCGCCACCCTGAACTTCGGCAACGGCACTGCGCAGGCCGACGCGGCGGTGGCGGAGTGGACGGCCATCCGCCAGCGGCGCACTGTCGCGGCGCCCACGGAGCGGGAGACGGACGGATGGGGCGCGCGGGAGTACCAGCAGATGCTGCAGCAGCTGGGGGACTACCCGGGGGAGATCGACGGACGGCACGGCGACCTGACGGACGCGGCCGTGCGCGCCTTTCGCTGCCGCAAGGGGCTGCCGCCGGGGACCACGGTGGACGACGCGGTGTGGTCCGCGCTCATCCGCGACTACCTGGCCGACGACCCGCCCACCGTCGCCGCGTCGCGCTACCTGCCCAACTGCGCGGGGGCGTCGGTGCTGGAGTGGCTGGGCGCGGGCGAAGAGGACCCCGTCCCGCACGGCAACGTGGCCGTGCCGCACCGGCCGGACCGGCGGGTGGAGCTGCTGATGACGACGGCGTCCGCGCTCCCCTGCCGCGTTCCCGTCCCCGACACCTGGGGGCTCCCCGCGCCCGGGCGCCCGGCGTCCGCGTGGTGCCTGGGGCCGGGGAGCGCGAACGCGCACGCCTGCTTCGCCACCCGTAACCCGCCCGTGACGCCGCCGCGCTGGGAGGTGCAGGACGCCGAGGCGGGGAGCGTGACCGTGCAGGGGACGATCGAGCGCGAGGTGGAGGACCCCGCCACGGGCGTGGTGACCCGCGTGCCGGCGGCCAACCTGTCCATCGTCCTCATCACCCCCAGGGGCGAGTTCCTGCGCCGGGAATCTCCCAGCGGCAACGGGCAGGCGGCCACTACGGACGCGGCGGGCGCCTTCTCGTTCCCCGACAAGCCGCGGGGCGTCTACACGCTGGAGATCCAGAGTCCCGTGGTGGCGCGCCTGGCGGACCAGCCCGATGCGCCCGCGCGGGGCCCCACCGTCTGCAAGGCGATCCTGGGGGGGACGGACCGGCTGGACGTGCTGATCCTGCGCGACCCCGTGCTGCGCGAGATCCGCATCCCCGTCATCGTCCACCGGATGAGGGCGCTGCACCCGGCGACGCGCGAGGTGCGCACCTGCCCCGACCCGCTGACGCCCGCCGTCGTCCGTCCGCAGCGCACCGCGCGCGACGAGGCGGCGGTGCGGGCGCTGTTCGGGGCCGCCAACCGCATCTGGGGGCGCGCCCGCATCCGCTTCGACGTGCGCTCCGTGATCGACGAGGCGTTCGCCACCCCGGGACGCGACGCCTGCGCCGTGGACGCGGCGGAATTCGCGGACGTGGTGGTGGATTCGGCCACCTCGAACGTCG
>DASTVC010000267.1:0-4928 GCA_035759295.1 Longimicrobium sp.
CCGGTGGGCTTTTCCGTCTTCATCGCGATCCGTGGACCCGCTATCTGCCCGGCGCGGGAAAGACGACCAGGCTCTCGTTGCCGTCGCGGTCCACCGCGGCGACGCCAAAGAACCAGTTGTCGATGATCACGTCATCCAGCGTGACCTCCGTCACGTTCCCCACCCAGCGCGAGTGGTCCCAGGTGGGCGACGTCGCATCGCGCCAGTAGACGCGATAGCCGGCCAGGTCCGGCGCGCTCACCGCCTGCCAGCGCAGCGTGGTGCTGGCGGAAAGCGCGCCGCGGATGGTCACCGAGTCCGGCGCGGCGGGGGCCCAGGCCAGCTGCGCCAGCGTGGCCGCGTTCAGCGCCGTGATGCGGCCGGTGTAGCGGTAATCCACCATCTCCGGCACGTCGCCGTAGTGAATGCCGTCCTCCACGCGCAGGTCCTGGTGCTGGCGCGTGTAGTCCTCGTACATCTCCGTCAGCCGCACCGCGGGGTAGCCCGCCAGGAAGAACGGCGTGTGGTCGCCGCCGCGGCCGAATCGATCCAGCCGGTAGATGACCTGCGCGTCCAGGTCCGGCACGTAGCGATCCGCCGTGCGATCGACGTAGCGCGCCAGCTGCCGGCTGGGGACGTCCAGCTCGCCGCCGCTGTACAGGTAGCGCCGCAGTTCCGCCGCCGGCGCTTCGGGCGGAATCCCCGGCGCAAAGACGCGCATCTGCGTGTTCCCCGCCTGCCCGCCGATCCCCCGCGTGTTCCCCACGATGTCGTTGTTCAGCACGCCCGCGATGCGCCAGCCGTTCTGCTGCGCGTACCTCGCCAGGATGTTGCCGCCGTTCAGCCCCTGCTCCTCCCCCGCCAGCGCCGCGTAAACGATGGTCGCGTCGAACCTGTGCTTCGACAGCACCCGCGCCGCCTCGATCGCCGCCGACGTCCCCGACGCGTCGTCGTTGGCGCCAGGCGCGTCGGCGGTGGCGTTCATCACGTCGTTCACCCGCGAGTCGTAGTGGCCCTGGATGAGCACGTACCGCCCGGGGTCCGTCTGCCCGCGCTGGATGGCGACCACGTTCACCACGCGGGTGTCGACGGGGATGCGCCCCTGCGCGCTCCCGGGCACGATCTCGCCCACGTACATCACCTCCAGGCACCCGCCGCACTCGCGGGAGATGCGCTCGAACTCGCTGAAGATCCACCGCCGCGCCGCGCCGATGCCGCGCGTGGGTGAGACCGTGTCGCTCAGCGTGTGCCGCGTGCCGAAGCTCACCAGCCGCCGCACGTCGCTCTCGATGCGCGCGGGATCGACCGCGCGGACGATCTCGTGGACGCGCGGGTTCTCGCCGCCGGGCCCGGGCGCGCCCGCCGCGGGCGTCTGGGCGTGGAGCGTTGCCGCCGCGAACAGCAGGGCGGGGGAAAACAGCGTCGACAGTCGTCGGACCACGGGTACGGCCTCCGCAGGGGTGGGTCGCTGGATCGTTGGATTGGAATACAGAATACGAGGATGCGTGCCTGTGGCAAATCGTTGGCCGGGGGCGCGCCGCTTGCGATTGGCCGCCCGTGGGTGATCCAGCGTTTGTACAACGGGAGAGGTTTGATGACGTACGGCGGCATGTACGACGTGGTCGTGATCGGCGGGGGGCCGGCGGGGCTCTCCGGCGCCATGTGGCTGGCGCGCTACCGCCGCAAGGTGCGCGTGTTCGATGCGGAAGATCCCCGCAACGCCGTGACCTGGGCCGTGCACGGCTACCCGGGGCTCGACGACATCTCGCCGCAGGACCTGCGCAAGCGGCTCAAGCTGCAGGCCGTTGACGCCGGCGCCGAGTACGAGCCCGGCGTCGTGCTTACGGTGGAGGGCGAGCAGGACGACTTCCGGGTGACGATGGAGGACGGCCGCGTCTTTGGTGCGCGGCGCATCCTGATCGCCACGGGCCTCAAGGACATCGTCCCCGAGATTCCGGGTTTCGACGACTTCTACGGCACAAGCATCTGGCACTGCCCGGACTGCGACGGCCCGTCCATCATCGACTGCAAGGTGGGGGTGATCGGCTGGGGGAGGGCGATTGCCGCGTACTGCCTGTACATGCTCACCTTCACCCAGAATCTTACCGTCCTCACCCACGGCCATCCGCCGGACCTGAATCCCGAGGCGCGCGAGGCGCTGGCCCGCTGGGAGATCCCCGTGCGCGAGGGGGTGATCGAGCGGCTGGAGGGGGAGGGCGGGCAGCTGCACCGCGTCGTCTTTCACGACGGCGGCACGGAGGATTTCGACGCGATCTTCTTTCACATCGCCAGCGGTCCCGGCAGCAGCTTTGCCGCGGACATGGGGTGCGAAGCGGACGAGGAGGGAATCCTGGAGATCGACAAGGAATACCAGACCACCGTCCCCGGCGTGTACGCCGCGGGCGACATCGTCCCCGGCTCGCGCCTCGCCATCCGCGCCGCGGCGGAGGGTGTCCGCGCCGCCGTCGGCATCCACAAGAGCCTGATCCCCGACGATCGCCGCCTGCAGCCCAAGTCAGAGCCGCCGCACGAAGACGCGGGGTGAAGCGAAGGGCCCGCCGGGTTCAACCCCACCCCGTGTGGATCCGCGGCGGAAAAGGCCACACGCCCCGGCCCACCCCGGGTTAAAACCCGGGGCTAGAAAGGCCATAAGCCCCGTCTTTGCTCGTTCCTCGCAAAACGGGGCTTCACCGTCTCGGGTCATCCCGGGCCGGTGCTACCCGCGGGACCGGGTCGTTCCGAAGGGATCAACCGTCGGAATCCTCATAACCCGTCGCGTGCCTCGGGACGCTCGGCTACAGACCGCGCAGGCGGTCTTCGTGATTTTCCAGCCGCGGTTTCAACCGCCGGGGACGGGGGTCGGCCACAACGAACCGGGGCGGCCCCTCGCGCAGAGGCCGCCCCGTACCTTCGTACCCTCGTACCTTCGCGCCCCCCTAGCGCGCCCCTGCCTTCTCCGCCGCCGCCGGCGTCTCCACGTCCGGCTCCGGCTCCACGGGCGGCGCGGAGTCGAGGGGGATCGTGATCTCGTGCACGTAGAACAGCTCGGCGCCGGCGTCTTCCTTTACCCGCACCATCGACACGTTGAACACGGGGACGCCCGCCGGCGTCCTGCCCGAGAAGGTGCCGTGATGCGCGTGGCCGTGGAACACCACCGCCGCCTTGAAGCGGTCGATGGGCTCCAGCAGGCGGTCGTTGCCCAGGAAGGGAAAGATCTGCTCGGGCTCGCCCATCACCGTCTCCATGATGGGCGCGTAGTGCAGCAGCACCACGCGGATGGGCGTCGACAGGCGGCGCAGGGAGTACTCCAGCTTCTGCACCTCGTCCAGCGTGGTGCTCACGAAGGTCTTGGTCTCCGCCTCGCCGAAGGCCGTCAGCGTGTAGCGGCCGAATCCCCCCATGTAGCCTTTCACCCCCGCGAACCCCACGTGCTCGTTCAGCTCGAACGGCGCCTCCTCCAGCAGGTGCACGCCGCGGGCGCGCAGGGCCTCGTTCACCTTTTCCGGCTGGCCGCTCTCGTGGTCGTGGTTCCCCAGCACGGCCAGGATGGGGATGCGCACGTCCACCAGCTCGCCGCACACCACGTCGATCTCCGCCGGCGTGCCGCGGCGGGTAAGGTCGCCGGCCAGCAGCAGGATGTCGGCCTGGTCGTTCACGCGGGCGAACGCCTCGCGGTACATGCCGCCGTCCTTTTCGCCGCAATGGAAGTCGCCCACCGCCGCGATGCGCACCGTCCGGCCCCGCTGGTCTTCCTTGCGCCGCCCGAACGCCACCGGCTCGCTGGGCCGCGCCCCGTCGCTGCGTGCGTCCGTCATTCCTCGGTATCCACCGTCTCGGGGACCGACGACTGGTCCTTGATATGGTCGGCCTTCTCCTCCCACACGTCGCTGTCCGCCAGTCCCACGATGGAGGGATGCCGCTGCATGGCCTTGATCTTCTCGTCGCGCATGTCGTGGAACCCCCACTCGTTCACGTCGATGGCGAACGAGAAGCGCGAGATCATGGTGCCGCGCGTAAGGTCGTGGTCCGCGCCCGCCGCCGGCTCCTCGGTCGCCGACGCCTCGGCGCGGTCCAGCAGCTCGCGCAGCACCTCGCGCGGCACCTGGTCGCGGTAGCCGGGATAGACGTAGCGGAACATCAGGAGCTGGGAGAGGAGCAGGGGCCAGTTCTCTCCCACCTTGTCGATCAGCCGCCGCCAGTCCATCAGGTGGCCCTTGCACAGGATGAGGTGCGCAATGTCGGCCATGTCGTGGCGGTGGCGCTCGTGGATGAACAGCCGGTGCCAGATCAGCTCCTCGGGCGGCGCCACCCGCACCTGAGTGGCCGCCAGGATGGCCGGGCTGCTGTGGCGGAACCAGTCGTCGTCGATCAGCGCCAGGCCGTTCCCCATCCCGTAGATGACGTCGATGAAGTGGTCGCGGTTGTCCCGGCTGATGGCCTTGCCGATCCAGTGCGTCTGCTCCAGCCGGGTGATGAACCCCGCGTCGCGCAGCACCTCCATGGCCTGCAGCACCACCTCGGGCGTGCAGAACAGGTCCAGGTCCTTGGTCTGGCGGATGATCCCCGTGTGCTCGTAGATGGCGTACGCCCCCGCCACCACCACCGGCACCCCCGCCGCGTTCAGCGCGTTCAGCCCCCGCTTGTACACCTCCCGCTCGGCCTCGGGAATCCAGAACTCGCCGTGGGTTACGGACTTGCGCTCCTCCTTGCTGAGGTTGCGCATGGTGGGGAAGGTAAAGACTGCGGGCTCTGTCTCGGGCATCACCAGGGCTTCCGGGGTTGAACTGCGTCGCGGCCGGCAAAAGCAACAATCGGACCCTCATGCGTACGCGCGTTGACCCGCGGGCCGGGCCGTGCCTACCTTTGGGGCATGATCAACGACCTCAAGAACCTGTTCTCCACCGCGTGGGACGCCTTTCTGGCCGAGCTGGGCCGCCGCGACCCGGCCG
>DASTVC010000268.1:0-4087 GCA_035759295.1 Longimicrobium sp.
CCTCGCGCGAGGCCTACTTCCGCGCCGTGCACGAGTTCGACAGCGACGTGGAGCGCCGCATCGTCCTCACCCAGGTCCTGCGCGACGCGTCGGAAGCGACCGCTATCGCCGCCATCCAGTCCGCGGGGGAGATGAACAGCGACGTGGAGAAGCGCATCGTGCTCACGCAGGTGCCCTCCAGCCGCCTGCGCACCGCCCGCGTGGCCGCCGCTTACCGTCGCGTCGCTGATGCCATGCGCTCCGACGTGGAGCGGCGGATGGTGATGCGGCGCCTGGACGGCGGCGACCGCTGAGCTTCCGCGGGCGTGAACGTTGACAGCGGGCGATCCGTGCTAAATATTCAGCACGTCCCTCCCGCTTCGTCTCCCCGTCCGCGCCGCCTGACCGCACCGGTCGATTCAGCACGCGAAGTCGACCCGATCTACGATTCAAAGTGCTGATTTTTCAGCAAATCTATCCCGTCACGGGAGGTGACCGATGAAGCCAGGATGGATGATGATCGCCGCCGCGACATTGCTGGCTGCGTGCACGGGCGCGCCGCTCCCCGCGCAGGAGGAGGGATCGTGCAACCCGTGCTGGACCAGCATCCAGAGTCACGACGGCGACGTGGTGCAGATCCGCATGCAGGGAAGCGTGGAACTGACGGATGATGAAAGCGGCGTCCGCGCAGTGCGCCCCGGCAGCTACCTGCTGCTGCTGGAGCGCGGCACCCGCCGTCCCGACCGCCGCGCGATGTACACGCCGGGCGCGGATGGCGGCGTCCGCCTCGACTTCCGCCGCGAAGGCCGTCGCCAGGCGCCGGACGCCGGCGACCGCGCCTGGATCCGCGAGATGCTGCGCCGCGCCGTGGAAGACGGGCTGAACGCCGAGCGACGGGCGGATGCCATCCACCGCAGCGGCGGCGTCCCGGCCCTGCTTCGCGAGGCGGAGCGCCTGGACGGCGACGGCGCGCGCCGGACGTACTACGCGGAAGCGATCGAATCCCCCTCCCTCCGGCCCTCCGAGGCCGCCCAGGTGCTGCGCCACGCGGGACGGGAGATGGAATCCGACGGCGACCTGGCCCGTTTTCTCCGCGCCTTCGTGGAGCATCACGGCGACCTGCTGTCGGACGACGACGTGCGCGAGGCGTTCTTCGCCGCCGCCGGGTCGCTGGACTCGGATGGCGACCGGGCGCGCGTCCTCATCCACGTGCTGGAAGTCGCGGGCGATCGGCCGGCGGTTTCCGTGGATGCGCTGCAGTCCGCGCACGAGATCCAGTCCGACGGCGACAAGACCCGCGTCCTCACCCGCGTGCCCCGGTCCGCGCTGGGCAGCCGCGGCGTGGCGGACGCGTATCGATCCACCCTGCGCACCATCCGCTCGGAAGGCGACCGTCGCCGGGCCCTGAACCACCTCGCCAGCACCCGTTGATGATCCGCATCTCCCCCGCCATTGCCACGCTCGCGCTGCTGCTCCCCGCCGCCGCGCCTGCGCAGACGCCCGCCCCTACGGCCGCTCCTGCCGCCCGCAAGGAGATCCGCGCCGTGCGCCTGGACGGCCGTGCGCCCGCCGTGGACGGCCGGCTGGACGATGCCGAGTGGGCCGCCGCACCCGTGCTCTCCGACTTCGTGCAAAAGCAGCCGGTGGAGGGCGGCCAACCCACGGAGCGCACGGAAGTCCGCTTCGTGTACGACGACGCGGCGCTGTACGTGGGGATGCGGATGTTCAAGAGGGACCCGTCCGCCATCCAGGCCCCCGTCGGCCGCCGCGACGACGGCGGCCAGGCGGAGCACATCTGGATCTCGCTGGACACCTACCTGGACCGCCGCACCGCCTACAGCTTCGGCGTGACGGCCTCGGGGACGCGGATGGACTGGTACCACGCGACGGACGACGAGAACGACCTGGACATGTCATTCGATCCCGTCTGGCAGGCGGAGGTGCAGCGCGACTCGCTGGGGTGGACGGCGGAGATGCGCATCCCCTTCAGCCAGCTGCGCTTCAACGCCGGCGACGCGCAGACGTGGGGGCTCAACATCGACCGCTGGGACCCGGCCACGCAGGAGGACGTGTTCTGGATCCCCATCCCCACGCAGGAGACCGCGTGGGCCTCGCGCTTCGGCACGCTGACCGGGATCGCCGGCATCCGCCCCAGCCGCCGCGCCGAGCTGCTGCCGTACGTGGCCAGCTCCGGATCGTTCACCGCCAGCCCCGGCGCCGGCAACCCGTTCGACGACGGCAGCAGCTTCGACGGGCGCATCGGCGCGGACTTCAAGATGGGCGTGGGGCCGAATCTGACGCTGGAGGGGACGGTGAACCCCGACTTCGGGCAGGTGGAGGCGGACCCGGCGCAGGTGAACCTGTCGGCGTACGAGGCCTACTTCGACGAGCGGCGGCCGTTCTTCATCGAAGGGCGCCAGCTGCTGGCGGGGAGCGGGCCGGAGTACTTCTACTCGCGCCGCATTGGCTCCATCCACGACCGCGCTTTCGCGCTCGATCCCGGCGGCGACTTCGTGGACTTTCCGCACAACAGCACCATCATGGGCGCCGCCAAGCTCACCGGCCGCCTCAATTCCGGCACCTCCGTCGGCGCGCTGGCCGCGGTGACGGACGACGCGTCGGCACGGGGGTTCGATGCCCTGACGCGCGAGTTCGGCACCGTGATGGTGGCGCCGCGCACGGGGTACGCCATCGGCCGCGTGCAGCAGGAGTTCGGCGCCAGCCAGAGCACCGCCGGGCTGCTGATGACGGCCGTGCACCGCGACATGGACGCGGGGAGCACGCTCGCGGACCTGCTGCACCGCGACGCGCTGGCCGGCGGCGGCGACTGGAACCTGCGCTTCAACAAAGGCGAGTACTCGGTTAGCGGATACGCGGGCTTCAGCTACGTGGCCGGCGATTCGCTGGCGCTGCGCCGCACCCAGCGCTCCAGCGCGCACTACTTTCAGCGGCCGGACGCGGACCACGTGGAGTACGCTACGCGCACCTCGCTGGGCGGCTATACCGGCTCGCTGGCGCTCCGGCGCAACAGCGGCCGCCACTGGCTCTGGACGGCCTCGCTCAACGGCCAGTCGCCCGGCTTCGAGATCAACGACGCCGGCTTCGCGGGGCGCGCGGACGAGGCGTTCGGCTTTCTGAACCTGCGCTACCGCGAGACGCAGCCGGGGCGCGTCTTCCGCAGTTACGACATCGGCCTGAACAGCGAGAACACCTGGAACTTCGGCGGCACGCGCACCTTCAGCGCCATCCGCACCGACATGCGGTTCACCTGGAAGAACTTCTGGCGGACGACGGTGATCGGCTGGATCGACCTTCCTTCGCAGAGCGACGCGCTCACCCGCGGCGGGCCGCTGGCGCGCACGGGGCAGGGGTGGCGCTTCACTCTTTCCGGCGGCACGCCCACCTCGTGGCGCACGCGCGCCACCGCGCAGACTTCCGTCGGCGGCGGAGAGGACGGCGCGGCGTACCTGCTGTTCTACACCAGCCTCTCGGTGCGCCCCGGGCCGCGCTGGCAGGCCTCGTTCGAGCCGCTGTGGCGCCGGATGACGGATCCGCGCCAGTTCGTCGGCTCCCTCCCTGGCGGACCGGCGGCGACGTACGGGCGGCGCTACACCTTTGCCTCGGTGGACCAGTCCATCTTCTCCGCGGCCACCCGGCTGAACTACCTGTTCACCCCCGACCTGTCGCTGGAGCTGTACATGGAGCCGTTTGCCGCCAACGCGCGCTACGAGTCCTTCGGCCCGCTGCGCGCCCCTCGCAGCGGCGAGCTGGACGAGCTCGGCGAGGGCCGCCTGGTATCGAGCGACGGCCGGCACTTCTTCGTGACGGATGAAGATACGGACGGCGACGGCCAGCCGGACCAGGCGCTGGTGGCCCAGGACTTCAACGTCCGCTCCTTCCGCAGCAACGCCGTGCTGCGCTGGGAGTGGCGGCCGGGGAGCACGATGTACCTGGTCTGGCAGCGCGCCCGCTACTCGGAAGAAGTGTTCGGCCGCGACGTAGGCGTCGGCGCCCTCACCGACACCTTCGGCGGCCGCGGCGACAACTTCCTCGCCCTGAAGATGACGTACTGGATCCCGGTGCGCTGACGAACGCCTCCCGCGCTGCT
>DASTVC010000269.1:0-11426 GCA_035759295.1 Longimicrobium sp.
GGGAGCGGATCCGCTCATCGCGCGGCGGCCCCCGCGCTCGCCGAGGCCCGGTCGAAGGATCCGCCCGCGGCAAAGAGCGTCGAGGTGAGCGCCGGCCAGCCGCCCAGGTCGCGCACGGTGAACAGGTCCTGCACGCGCGGATACTGCGCCGCCGTTTCCGCCGCCACCGCCGGGTCCACGGCGCGCAACCCGTAGCGGGCGTACATCCGCTGCACCTCGGGCGTGGTCAGGAAGGCGACGAACGCCTCGGCCACGTCGCGGTTGCCGTGCTTGTCGGCGTAGGTGTCGACGACGGCGACGGGGTTCTCGATGAGGATGGTGGAGGTGGGGATCACGTAGTCCATCGCCTTCCCCGCCTGCTTGGCCACCAGCGCCTCGTTCTCGTAGGTAATGGCCACGTCGCCCACGCCGCTCTCGAAGGTGAGCATGGACTCGCGCGCGCCCTTGTCCATGATGCTCACGTTGCGCAGCACCTGGCCCAGCACCGCCTCCGGCTGCGCACCGCCGCCGGCATGCCCGCGCGTCACCGCCCCGTGCAGCGCGGCCACGTTCCACATCGCCCCGCCGCTGGTCTTCGGGCTCGGCGTGAGGATGTTGATCCCCGGCTTGCGCAGGTCGTCCCAGTCGCGGATGCCCTTGGGGTTCCCCGGGCGCACGCCGAGGACCACGATGGAACGCGACACCATCCCGCCGTACGGGCCGGAGTTCCAGTCCGGCTGCACCAGACCTGCATCCACCAGCTTCTGCAGGTCGGGCTCCAGCGAGAGGGCGGCGATGTCGGCCTCGAAGCCGCCGACCACGGCGCGGGCCTGCGCGCCGCTCCCCAGGTACGACTCCTCGAAGCGCACCTCCTGCCCCGTCTTTTCCTTCCACATCTTCTGGAAGGCGGGGATGATCTCGCGCCCGTACACCTCGCGCGGCGTGGTGTAGCCGGCCAGCGTAAGGGTGCGCACGGCGCCAGCCTTCGGCGCTGCCTGGTCGCCCTTGGCGGCGGTGTCCGCGGCGTCGGCGGGGCCGCAGCCCATGGCCGTCAGCAGCAGGGCGGTGGTGAGCAGGAGCGCGGCGGGAAGCGCGGTTCGCGTGTTCATCGGACTCTTTCTAGATCCAGGTGGATGGATGTGAATGCGTCGGGTACATGCCAATTCCGCAAAAACACTTTCTTCGGACGATCAGTGTCATTCTGAGGGAGGCGCCGCGCTGAACCGTCTTCCACGCCTGGAACCATGGCGCCGACCGAAGAATCTTTTTCGGAAACGGGCGGAGCTTGTCGCCCCGGAACCAGCGTGGCCGACAGGACCATGCGTCCATCCGGCAGATTCTTCGGTCGGCGCACAGGCATTGGTGCATCCAGACATGATCCGGGGTGCGCCTCCCTCAGAATGACACCGTTGGCCGGGTGCATTTCAGTAGCTCTTTCCCCGTCAGGCATCAGAAGGCGAACTGCACGCGGCCGATGACGGAGTTCTCCGTCGGGCGCTCCGCGGCGTCGCCGGCCGGATCGAAGTCCGTGCGCTCGTACGCCAGCAGCACGCGCACGTTGCGGTTCAGGTACCAGTTCACGCCCGCGCCGTACGCCCTGGCCGACTGCATGGAGCGCGCGGGGTCGGCGTAGAGGGGAAACGCGTCCTCGTCCAGGTCCAGCGCGTGCGCGCGGGCAATGAGCTCGATGGCGCCCCACTGGCCGCGCGCCGGGTCCGCCGGCTGCGCCGGGGCAATGCCGCGGTACGATTCCGCCTGGCCCGTCAGCGCGAACGCGGCTTCCACCTGCCAGGCGGTGCTCTCCAGGTCCGCCTCGTCGTCGGCGCGGCGCACCGTCTGGCGGCTGACCGTGTACTCGCCCAGCACGCCCACGGGGCCCAGGAACCAGTAGCCCTGCGGCGCCCAGCGGGTGCGGCGGCCGTCGGCCAGCGCGGTGTTGGCCGCCGTGCCGTCCGTGCGAAAGCGCGCGAAGATCTCGCGGCCCGAGGTGCGGAAGGTGGGGAGCAGCGGACTGGCGAGCGTCCCGTCCTGCGTCCCCGTGCTGGCGGCGACCCCCAGACCCAGCCCCCGGAGCGGCCCCTCCGTCTTCGAGAAGGGCTGGACGAAGACGCGGCCCACGACGTCCTTGCCGTCGGACGCGTCCACGTCCTGGTTGCCGCCGTCGAACGAGCCGTTGAACACGCCGGCGGCGTATTCCACCGCGCCCCCGCCCACTACGCCGTGAACCTGGACGCCCAGGTCGCGGTTGGGCACCAGCGAGGTGGGAAAGCCGCGCTCGGGAAAGAGAACGCCCCACGCGCTCTGCAGCCGCTCCAGCCCCATGGGCACCTTGAACTTGCCCGCGCGCACCCTTACCGCCGGCGAGAACCGCGCGTCCATGTAGATGTCCAGGAGCTCCACGGCGCTGTTGGCGAAATCCATGTACAGGCGAAAATCGTACATGGAGTACAGGGTGCCCGTGACGTCGGCGCGGGCGCGGCGCAGGGCGAAGGTGTTGATGGCCGCGTCCGCCGTGTCGTCGGCGAAGAAGCGGCTGTCGTACTGCACGCCCCCGCCCACGCGCAGCGTGAACGCCCCGTCCGCCGAGCGCAGCCGGAACCCGTCCGCGGCGGCCGTCACCGTGGCTGGAGGCGTCGCGGGGCGCGGGGCGGGCGCGGCTGCCGCCGGCGCCGGGGTCGCGACGGGAACCGTGTCGCGCGCGGCGGCGGCCGGCTGCGCGGCGGGCGTGGACTGCGCCGCGGCCGTCGCGGCGAACGGCAGCGACAGGCACAGCGCGAGCGCGGCTCGTGGGGCATGAACGACGAAGGAACGTGGCATGGACGGGATCGGATGAGCGGCGAAACGTCAGGCAGGGCGCGTGGTTGCCCGGACATCGACAAAGCACCGCCTGTGCCGATCCACCGAGTCGTTCACAACACGTTGCGGGATATCCAGTTGATGCAGATCAACAACGTACCGTCTAACTGAATCCGTTGTATTTCACGGACTTATCCGTTATATTACACGGCATTGAGCAGACACCCGTGAAATATCAAGGCGAATCGATGCTGCTCCTGGATGCGTGGAGAGAAGCCGGCCGGCACGCGACGATCGACGAGACGACGGAGCGGCTGGCGGAGCGGATGGGGCGGGAGCTGCCGGCGGATGCGCTGCTGGTGCGGCGGCTGGATCCGGGTCGGCTGCGGCTGGAGACGGTGGCCGTGGGCGCCTGTCGCGCCGACGCCGCCCCGCCCGCCATCTCGCGGACCGAGCTTTCCGCCGCGCAGCTGGAGGCGCTGCTGGCGTGGGGGCGCGGCGGCACGGTGCTGCGCGGCGCGCTGGAAGGGCTGCTGGGAACGCTGGTGCCCGGCGGGGGACGCGGTGCCGCGCTCGCGGGGCCGCTGCTGGACGGCGAGCGGATGATCGGCGTGCTGGCCGCGGTGGGCGGCGACTTTCGCGCGACGCACGAGAGCGTCTTCGCGCAGCTGCTGGAGCCGTTCGCCTCCGCGCTGCGCAACGACCTGCAGGTGCACGAGCTGGTGCGCCTGCGCGAGGCGCTTGAGGCCGACAACCAGGCCCTGCTCTCCCGCCTGGGGCGGCAGGAGATCGCCGACGCCATCGTGGGCGCGGAGGGCGGACTGCGCACCGTGCTGGACCGGGTGGCGCAGGTGGCGGCGACGGACGTGCCCGTGCTGCTGCTGGGGGAGACGGGGACGGGCAAGGAGGTGATCGCCCGCGAGATCCACCGCCGCTCGGCCCGCCCCAGCGGCCCCATCGTGCGGGTGAACTGCGGCGCCATCCCCCCGGGCCTCATCGACTCGGAGCTGTTCGGGCACGAGCGCGGCAGCTTTACGGGCGCGGTGAGCGACCGCGCGGGCTGGTTCGAGCGGGCGGACGGGGGAACGCTGTTCCTGGACGAGATCGGCGAGCTGCCGCTGGACGCGCAGGTGCGGCTGCTGCGGGTGCTGCAGGACGGCACCTTCGAGCGCGTGGGCGGGCGCCGCACCCACACGGTGGACGTGCGCATCGTGGCGGCCACGCACCGCGACCTGCACACCATGGTACAGGCCCGCGCCTTTCGCGAGGACCTGTGGTACCGCATCAGCGTGTTTCCCATCCACCTGCCGCCCCTGCGCGAGCGCCCGGGCGACATCCCCGCGCTGGCGGGGCACTTTGCCTGGCGCGCCGGGCAGCGACTGGGTGGCGCGCCGCTGGTACCCGGGCCGGAGGAGATGGAGCAGCTGCTGGCCTACCCCTGGCCCGGCAACGTGCGCGAGCTGGCCGCCGTCATCGAGCGCGCGGTGATCCTGGGCGGCGGGCACCGGATGGAGCTGGCGGCCGCGCTCGGCACCTCCCCCGCGCCGGCGGCGGCCGCGTCTGTCGCTCCCGTGGGCGCCGGCCCGTCCATCCCCTCCATCGCCACGCTGGACGAGGCGATGGCAGAGCACGTGCGCCGCGCCCTGGCCGCCACCCGCGGCCGCATCGAGGGCCCCGGAGGCGCCGCCGCGCTCCTCGGCATCAACCCCCACACCCTCCGCGCCCGCATGCGCAAGCTGGGCGTAGAGTGGTCGCGCTTCCGGGGGTGACGCTTCGGGGGAATACGCAAGCACCGCGGGCGCCCCATCCCCGGCCCTTCCCCCACAAACAGCGTGGGGGAAGGGAGAATTCGATCCCGCTTCGGACGGTCGGGTGTGGCGCTCACTCGGAACGACACGAGCAGGTGAAGCCCCGCCGGGCGAGCTTTGCGAGCCCAGGGCGGGGCTTATGGCCTTTCTAGCCCCGGGATTCATCCCGGGGTGCGCGGGTCACACCACACCCGCCTCGCGCGGACCGCCCGATCCGCCCTACGCCCCGGCCCCGCCCTTGGTGCGGTGGTAGTGGCGGCGGGCCTTGGCGCGGTTGCCGCACGACTGCATGTCGCACCAGCGGCGGCTGCGGTTGCGGCTGGTGTCCAGGTACAGCCAGTCGCAGTTCTCGCCGCAGCACTTGCCCACGCGCCGCATCTCCCCCGACACCAGCAGCTCCGCCGCATCCCGCATCACTGGCCACAGCACGCGATCCAGCTCCGCCGCCTCCTCCCATCCCCACGCGAACTCCCCGTCCCTCGCGCGCACGCGCAGCCACCCCAACGCGCGCGACAGTTCGCCGTTGAGCACCGCGAGGTCCGCTTCGTCCGCCGCGCCGCCGGACTGCGCCGTGACGAACACGTGGTAGATCGCCTCGCGCAGCTCCAGGGCGCGCGCGAGCATCTCCGCGGCGGCGGCAGGATCGGCCTCGGCGCGCGCGAACAGGGGCGCGGCGGAGGCCTCGTCCAGCATCCCCACGTGCAGCGCCCACCACACCAGGTTGGCGTAGGCGGTCAGCTTTTCGTCGATGCGCGTGTCGTGCGTATCGACCGTGTTCACGAACTCCAGGCTCAGGCGGCCGCCGATCAGGTTCAGGCCGGCGAGCGGGTTGTCGGCGATCATGGTGGAATCCGTTGCATGGGTCACATAACCCATAAGATGGTGGTTGACAGGTTAGATGTCCACCCTTATCATCCACCTAACCGTCAAAAACGGTTTTGATGGTAGACCTGGACGTGGGGAGGACGACGATGCACCGCGACGAATCGAGCCGGATCCGGATCGACGGCGGCCACTCGGAGGTGGAGCGGTGAGCCGGCCGCGGGCGCTGCGGCTGGGCGCGTACGCATCCACCTGGATCATCTGGGGATCCACGTACCTGGCGATCGCGTGGGGCGTGGAGACCGTGCCGCCGTTCCTGCTGGTCGCCCTGCGCTCATTGGCGGCGGGGACGATTCTGCTGGCGTGGGCGCGGCTGCGCGGGCACCCGGCGCCCACGCGCGCGCAGTGGCGGGCCGCCGCGGCCACGGGCGCCATGTTCTTCCTGATCGGCCACGGCGGCCTGTTCTGGGCGGAGCAGCGAGTGGCGAGCGGGATCGCGGCGCTGATGATCGCCACCGAGCACTTCTGGATCGTGCTGATGACGTGGGCGCTGCCGGGCGGCAGGGCGCCGTCTCGCCGCGACTTGCTCGGCGTGGCCATCGGCCTGGCCGGCGTGGCGGTGCTCACGCTGACGGGTGGGAGTGAGGGCGGGCTGGACCTGGTGGGCCTCGTGGTGCTGCTGATCGCGGCCGGGGCGTGGGGCGCGGGATCCATCTACTTCCAGGGCGAGCGCCGCCCGGCCTCCGGCGCGTACGCCGCGGGAATGCCGCTGGTGGCGGGCGGCGTGATGCTGATGATCGCCTCCGCCGCCATGGGCGAGACGGCGCGGGTGCGGGCGGCGGACTTCACGCCGCTGGCCGTCGGCTCGCTGCTGTACCTGGTGATCTTCGGCTCCGTGGTCGCCTTCAGCGCCTTCACCTGGCTGGTGAATACGGAGGGACCCAGCCGCGCGGCCAGCTACGTGTACATCAACCCGTTCGTGGCCGTGCTGCTGGGCTGGGGCGTCGCGGGCGAGGCGCTCACGGGGCGGATGCTGCTCGCCGGCGCCGCCATCGTCCTAGCCGTGGTGCTCATCGTCCGCGGCACACCGTCGGAGGCTCGCGAGCCGGCATCCGCCCCGCGCGCCGGGCTCCGCCGGCTGACGGAGAGGGAAGCGTGATCGCCCGCGTGTGGCGCGGCCAGACGCGCGCGGAGGACGCCGATCGGTACCTGGACTACCTGAGCCGCACCGGCCTGGCTGACTGCCGCGCCACGCCCGGCAACCGCGGCGTGCAGATCCAGCGGCGCATCGTGGACGATCGCGCGGAGTTCGTCTTCACCTCGTTCTGGGATTCGATGGATGCCATCCGCGGCTTCGCGGGCGACGACGTCCACCGCGCCCGGTACTATCCCGAAGACGAGGCGATGCTGCTCGCGCTGCCACCCGGCATCGACCACTTCGACGTAGTGGCGGACGTGCGATAAGAGGACGATTAGAATTTCAGTTATTGCATATCTGCTACGGATGCAGATTCTGCAAGGGATCATGCATCCTGCACCGCCGCCCGGCCCCGACGGCCGGGCGGCGATTTGTTGGAGTTGCTTGCGAAACAACGACTTGCGTCGATCGAAACATGGCGGAACGGATGGTGCAAAACCGGTGTGCACACCATCGAGATCGGGACCAGGCGTAGAGGGCGGAAGGGGCGTATGAGCTTGCGGCTCATGCGTTTGCTTGACACCCCCGTCCACAGGGCCTAACTTGGCAGCCTTCATCACCAGCCAAGGCTGACATCCCGGCGCGCGGGCATTCGCACTTGCCCGCGCGATTCCGTCACCTGACTACATAGCGCAGGTCATGCCCCAATCCCGCTGGACGCTCATGCTCGTCCCGCACGACAACGAGCGCGTTCGCTCGTTCCAGGTGTCGGGCAAGAGCATTCGAGCCGCGCTCTCCGCCGTACTCATGTGCGTGCTGCTGCTGGGCACCTTCGGCATCGCCTTCTTCGTCAAGCAATCCAAGCACGTTCAGAACGCCGCCCTGCGTGCCGAGAACAACGCGCTGGCCAGCGAGGTGGACGAGATCAAGCAGCAGATGGAGGCGCTGGACGCGTCCATCGCGGCGCTGACGGCCAAGGACGAGGAGCTGCGCGTAGTGGCGGGGCTGCCGCAGATTGATCCCGACGTGCGCCGCGTGGGCATCGGTGGGCCGGGGACCAACGGGGCGTCGGCCACGCTGGCGCGGCTCAACCCCAGCGTGGGGCGCAAGGTAGACACGGCGGAGCAGGACCTGGGCGCGCTGGCCCGCCGCGCCGCCCTGCTGCGCACCAGCATGGACGAGGCGCTCACCACCATCCAGCGCAACCGCGAGCGCATGGCGTCCACGCCCACCATTCTTCCCGCCAACGGGCACCTGTCGTCGCTGTTCAGCGGCACGCGCTACCACCCGGTACTCCGCATCTCCCGCCCCCACAAGGGGATCGACATCGCCGCCCGCGTGGGCGAGCCCATTCTTGCCGCCGCCCGGGGCCGCGTGATCTTCGCGGGCAACAAGAGCAACGGCTACGGCAACATGGTGGAGATCGACCACGGCTACGGCTACGTGACGCGCTACGCCCACGCCAGCCGCCTGCGCGTGCGCACCGGCCAGACGGTGGACCGCGGCACCCGCATCGCCGACGTGGGCGCCACGGGCCTGGTGAGCGGCCCGCACCTGCACTACGAGGTGGAGCAGAACGGCCGCCAGGTAGACCCGCTGAACTTCGTGATCGGCGACGCGCTCCCCTGAACGGCGCGGGATCGGTGGATGGATGACGACGAGGAGCGCCCAACCGGGCGCTCCTCTTTCGTTTTTCCAGGAGCGGATTGGCTTCACCCGGACACAGATCAGGGTGACGCCAAAACTCCATTGACATTTTACGCCTAGAAATATACGATCTTTAACAACGTTCGCGAAGAAGGCCTGCTGAGGCGAGAAGCCTTGGAGACCGTCCTCGCGGCTTCCGGCTCCGCGTTTTCCAGCACAGGCCACGCGATGAAAATCTTCCACAGCCTGACCGTTCTCGGCGCGATCCTGCTGACGGTCGCCGCATGCGACGACCCTGCCACCGGTCCCGCCAGTTCCACTCCCGGGACCGATCCTCTCGTCGAGCAGTTGGTCGCCATGGGCGCCAGGCGCGACCAGATCGTGGACCGCGGGGACCATTTCGTGGTGGAAGGCGACATCAGACTCGATAAGAAGGCGCTGCGTGCAGCCCGCCGTGCTACACGACCCGATGGCGCTCATCCGGGCGGCCCGCAGGATCAGCGGTACGTCTCCACCGTCGCCGCAAACCGCAGGACCATCCACGTCGATCTATCCGCCGTAGACGCGGAGAACGCCGCGTGGGCGAGTGCCACGCGGGCCGCGATGAGCAACTGGAACTCCGTGGCCAACAGCTACGTCTCGTTCGTGGAGGGCGGGACGGCCGACATCGTTGTGACTTTTGTAAACACGCTCGGGGCATGCGCAGTCGCGCAGGGGGCCTGGCCCAGCAGCGGGGCGCCGGGAACCACCGTGCAGATCAGCCGTCTTTACGCGGGCTCGTACACCAGTGCCGAGCAGGTCTGGATCATGACCCACGAGCTGGGCCACAACATCGGCCTCGCGCACACCGACCAGACGTTTGGAACGCAGCTTTCCGCCACGCCAACCTCCGATGGCGGCTCGGTGATGAACAGCGGCGGCTTTTTCGGCGGCTGTCCGCCCGCCGCACCGGCGTGGTCGGGGTTCAGCAGCCACGATCAAGTGGCAATGCAGGCGCTCTATCCCATCCCCGCCGCCAGCGGACTCGGGATCAGTCACCCAAGCGGAACGACAGTCGTGAGCTGGGATGCGTCCGGCGCGCTCTATTACCGGGTGCAGCGCGTGGAGGAGCGGACGGTGAACGACTGGATCAGCAACAGTTTCTCGACCACGGTCACCGAGGAAGGCTGGTCGGCGCCGATCTACGGCACTTCGTTCAGCACGGGCTTACCCTGGACGGGTGTTTCCAGCTGCGTGTGGACCTACACGTGGTCCTATGATGATACCAGCACCTTTTCCTACCAGGTAATGGCGGTGTTCGCCAATGGCACGAACACCAATTACTCGGCAGTTCTAACCGAAGACGCACCCTGCTGAGCGCATGTACGCGATCGCGCGAGGTGCGTAGAAGAAAACGGCCGCGAGACGACTGTCGAGCCGACGCCTCACGCGGATCACTGCGCGTGAGGCGTTCTTTTGTCATTGCCCTCACTCCGCACTGGCCGTAAAGCGGGAATGGTGAAAGATTAAGGGCTCCGCGCCGGCAGGACCGCCGGGCGGAGCTTTCCGTTGGATTCCATCGAATGCTGAATCTCGCAGTCGCTTTCGCGCTCGCCTTCGCCGCGCCCGACACCGTGCCGCCCCCGCCCACCGACGCCGCCGTGCTGGCGGAGCCGGCCATCGTGGTGCTGCGGCAGCCCGCGCTCCCCATCGTCGCGCTGCGCCTTTCGCTGCTCGCGGACGATCCGCCGGGATACGCGGGCGCCGGGCACCTGATGCAGCACCTGCTCCTGCCCCGGCTGGAGGAGCGCATCGCGCGCGTGGGCGGCCGCGTGCAGGCCGTCCGCACCTCCGACGCCGTCGTCTACACCGTCGTGGGCCCCGCGGGGGAGCTGGATTATCTCGCGGAGACGCTGCGCGCCGTTCTCCGCGCGCCGGTGGCGGGGACGGCGGAAATGCTGGGCGCCGCCGCGGCAGTCACGCAGGAGCGCGGCGCGGAGCGCGAGATCGCGCCGCAGTACGTCCGCGCGGCGCTGCGCGCGAAGCTGTTCCCCGAAGACCTTCCCCCCGCCGGGACCGACGCGGCCATGGCGCGCCTCAACACCGCGCGGATGGACGAGGTGTGGGCGGCCATGTATCGCCCGGAGCGCGTCTCCATCGTGGCCGTGGGCGACGTGGAGATCGCCGGCGTGCGCCGCGCCTTCCGCGACGTTCCCGCGGCGGCGGGCCAGGGCGTGGCGCCGTTGGCCGACACGGTGCGCGCCTTCGCGGCGGACACGCCGCAGGCCACGCGCGGCTGGTTCGGCCGGGCGTGGAGCGCGCCGGAGGCAGATCCCGCGGCGCTCACCGTCACCTCGCGCCTTCTCCGCAACCACCTGCGCCGCCGGATGACGCGTAGCGCCGTGGACGTGGAGCACTGGTGGACGCACCACGGCCAGGCGCTGGCGCTGGTCGTCGCCACGGCGGACTCGCTGGTGCCCGTGGCGCGGCGGACGGTGGAAGGCTCGCTCACCAACCTGCGCGACAACCTGGACGAGACGCTGGTGCGCGACGCCGCCGCCAGCGTGCGCCGCGAGATGCTGTTCTTCGCCCGCACGCCGGAGCGGATGGCGGATGTGCTCGGCGCCTTTTCCGACCGCGGCGAGGCGGCCGGATCCGCCCAGCGCTTTTACGCCGCGGTGGCGGAGGTGACGGAGGACGACGTGCGCGCCGTGCTGGAGTTGCTGCTGGAGGCGGAACCCGCCGTCGTCGAGGTGCCCCCCCAGCGCCTGGTGCGCCAGTGACGACGATGCGGATTCGATCGATCGTCGGCTGCATGGCGCTGGCCGTGCTGGGCGCGCGCCCCGCCGCCGCGCAGGACCGCGTGGTCGTGCGCGCGGAGCCGGGGACGCCCGTGGTGGCCGCGGAGGTGCTGATCGCCGTCGGCCCCGCGGACGAGGCGGAGGGGAAGGAAGGGATCACCTACCTCACCGCCCGCTCGGTGACCGCGCCCATCGTCCCCATCCTGGACTCGCTGACGGCGCAGCTCACCGTGGTGCAGCACAAGGACGCAGTGTCGTTCACCGTCATCGCCGCGCCGGACAACTGGGAAGAGGCCACGCGCACGCTCCTCGTCGCCCTCTTCCGCGACCCGGTGGACAGCGTCGCCACCGTCCGCCAGCGCACCGCCACCGCCGCGGAGCTGGAGGCGCGCGAGGCCAGCCCGGCGGACGCGCTGGCGCGCCAGGTGGACGCCGCCGTCTTCGGCGAGTCGCACC
>DASTVC010000270.1:0-5411 GCA_035759295.1 Longimicrobium sp.
ATCCCGTCGCCGCTGCCGTGGGGGATCAGCGGCGCGCAGGTGTCGGCGGCGCTGGAGGCGAAGGAACTGGACGTGATGATGATGCGCGAGGGGCGCGACGTGCACGCGGCATCGCCCAACCGGCATCTGCAGGCCGTCGCCATCCTCAAGAGCGACAGCCTGGTAGGCCTCGTCTACTTCCATCCCGAGAACGCGGCGCTGAACGCATACGACCTGTTCACGCAGGCGATCTCACGTGTGGAGCGCACGCACGGGCCGCCGTTCTGCCGTCGATCCGATCTCGCGGTGTGGACGCTGGAGAACGCGCGCCTGGAGGTGCGTCTGCGCCGTTCCGTCGGCGATGGCGCGCCGGGGGCGGAGATCCGCTACATCGGACCCGGATACGCGGAAGAGATGGCGCGCCGCACCACATCGCGCCGCAGCACGCCGCGTCCCACCTCCACCGGCCGTTCGTCCGGCCCGCGGCTGCTGGGGACGCCGGTTCCGCCGCCTGCTCCCGAGCCGCCTGTTGTCCCAGCCGCGCCCGCTCCGGCGGCGGACGTGTGTGTGGCGAGCGCCTGATCGGGTCGATCGATGGAATCCTATCCGCCGCCCATCCCCGAGAATCGTCCCCTCACAACGGAGGAACAGCGGCTCGCACGGTGGATGCTGGAGCATGGCGGGCCAGAGGCGCAGGCGTACCTGCCGCAACTCGACCGCGCGTGGGTGGTGTCCCGCTGCGCCTGTGGATGCGCGACGCTCGATCTGCAGGTGGAGGGATTTCCGCCGCCGAGCGGAGGGATGCGGCTGCTGGGAGACTACACCTTCGAAGCCAATGGCGAGGTGAGCGGCATCTTCATCTACCACCGTGGCGGGACGCTCGCCGGGATCGAGGTGTATGGGCTGTCGGGTGATACGCCCGAAACGCTCCCGGCTCCCGAATCGCTGATCCCCATGGCCGCAGCGGAAGATTCGGCCCGGGAGTAATCGTGCCCGGTTTTGATGGATGCAACGCGCGACGGGGCTGCACTCGGTGTGCAGCCCCGTCGTATTTGTTGAAACGCGCGTCCCGCTAGGCGAAGAGAAGCCTGCCTCTGGGCTCAGGAATCGGCCGGCCGAGTTCGGTCGCGGTTTCGATCCACTCCTGGATGACGAGCTGCACGTTCGTGACGGCCTCGTCGTACGTCGCGCCGTCGGCCGCACATCCGGGAAGCTCCGGGACTTCCGCGATGAACGCGTCGTCTTCTTCGCTCCAGTAGATGATCAGCTCGTATCTCTGCTCAGGCTTCATCGCTCGCGCCTTCCAGTTTGTGCGTCACGATCACGTTCCTCACTTGCTTCACCTGATACGCCTTTGCGCTGGAACCCTTCGGCTGGAGATTCAGGATTTCGGGGATTCCATCACGGGTGAAGATGTGGTGCCCGCCGCGAATTCTCTCTCGAAAACCGAGCCATTGGAGAAGGGAACGAAGCCCCTCGAAAGGGATGTTCGCGTCCGAGGTCCCGCGAAGGATCGTGAGCAGGAGCTTGTCGTGTCGGCCCATGCGCTCAAACATAACAGACGGATATCCGGGCGCACCACTCCCTCATTGATCGGAGAAGAAAACGGGACGGGACCCTGCTGGCTGCCAGCGGCTTGACGCCTTGCGATGGCCGGAGCAGGTTGCGAGGAGTCACCCGCATCCAGGGATCGTCCATGCAGAGTACCGTGCTGAAGCGCTTCGAATCGCCCGACGAGACGCGGACCTTCGAGAAGGGCAGCTTCGAGGTCGTGCGGATGGGGGCGATGACCGTGGGCCGCGCCCGCTACGAGCCGGGATGGAAGTGGTCCGAGCACGTGGGGCGCGCGCTGGGCCAGGCCATGTGCCAGGTGGAGCACGTGGGGATGGTGGTCAGCGGCCGCGCCGCGGTGCAGATGGAGGACGGCACGTACCATGAGATGGGACCCGGTGACGTGTTCTACGTGGCGCCCGGCCACGACAGCTGGGTAGTGGGCGACGAGCCGTATGTGTCGCTGCACTTCATGGGCGCCGACCAGTACGCGCACGGCGCCGCGGACGATTGAGCGCCCGAATGCACGACGTAACCGCCTTCGTAAGCCACGAGGATTGCTCGCGCCATGACACGGGGTGGGACCACCCGGACCACCAGGGGCGCCTGCCGGCCATCGTGCGCGCGGTGCAGCGCGACATGGTGGCGCTGTGGGAGCCGCTGCGGCAGACGGAGGCGGTCCCGGCCACGGAGGAGGACCTGCTGCTGGTCCACACGCCCGAGTACGTCGACCGGGTGCGGGAGATGGCGACGGATGCGGCGCGCGCCGAGCGGACGCTGCAGCTGGACGGCGTCCCCGTTTCCGGCGCGTCGTGGGATGCCGCGCTGGCGGGCGCAGGTGCGGCACTGACGGCGGTGGATGCGGTGCTGGACGGCGAGGTGCGCAACGGATTCGCCCTCGCGCGGCCGCCGGGGCGCGGCGCGGACGCGGACCAGGCGGGCGAATGCTCGCTGTTTAACAACGTTGCCATCGCCGCGCGGCACCTGCGCGCGCGGCGGGGCGTGGCGCGCGTACTCGTCGTGGCGTGGGGGGCGCGGCAGCCGGCTGCGCTGGCGCGTGTGCTGCAGGAGGATGACGGCATCCGGCTGATCTCCATCCACCAGCATCCCCAGTCCTTCCCCGAGCCCGAGGCCACCGCCGACCATCCCCCCATCGACGGCATCGCCCTGCCGCCCGGCAGCGACGGCGCCGCCTTCGCCGCGGCCCTTCGCCAGATGCTGGATACCATCCCGGGGGATGAATCCACCGACTTCGTGCTGCTCTCCGCCGGCTTCTGCATCCTGGCCGCCGATGCGCACGGCTCCCTGGCCGTGGAGCCGGACGAGGCGTACGCCATCACCCTTGCCCTGCGCGAGTGGGCGGATGCGCACGCCGGCGGCCGGCTGGTCTCCGTGCTCGAAGGCGGCTACGCGGCCAGCGAGACCGCCCGCGCCGTCATCCAGCACCTGCGGGCGCTGGCGGGTCTGCCGGCGGCGTAAGTTTCCTGCGGAACGGCAGAGATCCGGGCGAGTGGCCACGGCGGGGGCCCTCTCCCCCGCCGTCTTCGCCGCTCGTTCCTCGCGGCTCGCGGCGACCCCTCCCCCAAACTGCGGGGGAGGGGTGGTGCCTGCCGAAGCGGGATCGACGTTCTCCTCTCCACCCTGCAGTTCGGGGAGGAGAGGCCGGGAGAAGGGGGGCGCCTGCGGGCGCCAGTTCGATGCCGTTCGAAACTACCCCGAAGTTCTCCCCTCTCCGTGAGGAACGAACGGGGAGGGGCCGGGGGAGGGGCACCCCGCGGGCGCCGTTCGATGCTTGTCGACGATCCGTGATCCTTCGTATCCCCCACTCTCGCATTCCACACTCCCCCCGCTGGCGGCCCCACCAGCCCGCCTCTATACTTTCCGCATGCCATCGCGCCGCGACGACCTGCCAGTTCCTCCGCCGCCGCGGGAAGGCGGGCCGTCGATGCTGGACCTGGTGCGCCTGAGCACCGAAACCGTCTTTCCCCCCGGCGGCGAGGACCTGTACCGCCGTATCGCGCAACTCACCGAGCTGGTGCCGGAGAACGAGGTGCTGGACGCGGCGTGCGGCCGCGGCGTAAGCACGCTCTATCTCGCGCGGACGTTCGGCGTGTCGGGGGTGGGGATCGATTCCGACCGGGTGCTGGTGCAGGAGGCGTATTCGCGCGCCCGCGACGACAGCATGGAAGGGCGGGTAAGCTTCGAGACCGCGCCGCTGGACGACCTGCCGTTCAAGGACGGGACGTTCGACGTCTCCATCGGCGAGATCGGGTTGGCGGCATCCGCCGATCCCGCCCGCGCGGTGGCGGAATTGGCGCGCGTGACGCGGCCGCACGGGTGCGTGGTCCTCATCCAGCTCATCTGGACGGGCCACGTGGACCCCAACCGCCGCGAGATCCTGGTCCAGCACCTGGGCGCGCGGCCCATGATCCTGGTGGAGTGGAAGCAGCTGCTGCGTGACGCGGGAGTGGTGGATCTTACCGTCGAGGACTGGTCCGACGCGCCGTCGCCGTTCCGCCCCACGGCCGGCGGTGGGGCGCCGTTCCCGGACTTTTCCGAGATCTTCTCCTTCCGCGAACGGATCGCCATCCTGATCCGCGCGTGGCGGCGCTGGGGGTGGGGCGGGGTAAAGGGCGCGGTGCTGCGCGAGCGGGAGATCCACCGGCTTCTTACCCGCGAGCGGGTGCTGGGGCTTTCGATGATCAAGGGAACCAAGTGGCCCGTCACCCCGGCGTGACGCGGCCCTGAACCAGGAACGTACCGGATGGCCGTCACCGAGCAGACCGTTCAGCTTTCCCCCGAGACCGTCGCGCGCATTCAGCAGGAGCTGCGTGCGCACGACGTGGATGGATGGCTGTTGTACAACTTCAGGGGCAACAACGGCGTCGCGGGCAATCTCCTTGGCCTGCCTGCGCTTACGCGGCGCTACTTCGTGTGGATTCCCGTCGACGGCAAGCCGGTCGCCATCACGCACCGCATCGAGCAGCAGCCGTGGACGGGGTGGATCGGCGACAACTGGCCGTACTCGTCGTGGCGGGAGCTGGAATCTCGCCTGGGGCAGCTCCTTTCCGGCAACCCGCGCGTGGCGATGGAGTACGCGCCCGGCGACGCGGTGCCGTACGTGGATACGGTGCCGGCCGGCGTCATCGAGCTCATCCGCGCGACCGGCGCCGAGCCCGTGACCTCCGGCGATCTCGTCAGCGCCTTCTACGCGCGCTGGTCGGAGGAGGGGCTCGCCGGCCACCGCCGCGCCGCGAAGCACGTGTACGAGGTGGCGCACGAGGCCTTTCGCCGCATCGCCGCCGCCATCCGCGAGGGGCGCGGGACGGCGGAGTGGGAGGTGCGGCAGTGGATCATCGGCGAGTTTGCGCGCCGCGGCATCACCGTGGGGGGCGACGCCATCGTGGCGGTAAACGCGAACGCGGCGAATCCGCACTACGCGCCCTCCGCGGACCATCACTCCGAGATCCGCCGGGGCGACCTGGTGCTGATCGACCTGTGGGGCAAGGAGGACGAGGGGGCCATCTACGCCGACCAGACCTGGATGGGCTTCGTGGGCGAGTCCGTCCCCGAGCGGCTGGCGGAGATCTTCGCGGCGGTGCGCGATGCGCGGCTGGCCGCCATCGACCTCATCCGCCGCCGCTGGGACGCGGGCGAGGACGTCGCGGGGTGGGAGGCGGACGACGCGTCGCGCAACGTGATCGTGGAGCGCGGCTGGGGCGAGGCGTTCATCCACCGCACCGGCCACTCCATCGACCGCGAGCTGCACGGCTCGGGGCCGAACATCGACAACCTGGAGACGCAGGACACGCGCACGCTGATCCGGGGCATCGGCTTCTCCATCGAGCCGGGGATCTACATCCCCGGCGACGTGGGCTTCC
>DASTVC010000271.1:0-12637 GCA_035759295.1 Longimicrobium sp.
TACGCGTTGACGTAGGTTTCACCCAGCCCGTCGTGAACATCCGACCAGTACTGGATGATGGACGACAGGAAGCGGCTGAGCCGTCCCTGCGGTTCGTTTCCCGGACTCATGACGTATACCCGCCCCTCCACCCATTCCGCATGCACCCCGTCATAGGCCTCGAGGTACTCCTCGAAGGACATCGCAGGCCCGTCGACCTGAACCGGAGGCGCGTATGTAGCCATGGCGCGTTACGTCCGCAGCCGCGGGTCCAGCGCGTCGCGCAGGCCGTCGCCCAGCAGGTTGAACGCCACCACCGTCAGCACGATGGCCAGGCCGGGGAAGGTGGCGATCCACCACGCCTGCGTAAGCGCGTCACGGCCGTCGGCCACCATGTTCCCCCAGCTGGGCGTGGGCGGCTGCACCCCCAGCCCCAGGAAGGAAAGCGACGCCTCCGTCAGGATGGTCAGGCCGATGCCCAGCGTGGCCGACACGATCACCGGCGCCAGGGTGTTCGGGATCACGTGGCGCAGGATGATGCGCCAGTCGCCCATCCCCAGCGCCCGCGCCGCCTGCACGAACTCGCGCTCGCGCAGGCTCAGCACCTCGCCGCGCACGATGCGCGACGTGCCCATCCACCCGGTCAGGCCCAGCACGACCACCACCAGCCAGATGCTCTGGTTCTCGAACACCGCGATCACCACGATCAGCAGCACCAGACGGGGAAACGCCAGCATCATGTCGGTAAAGCGCATGAGCACCCCGTCAACCCAGCCGCCGAAGTACCCGGCCAGCGCGCCGATCAGCGTTCCCAGCGTAACGCTGATCCCCACCGCCACGAAGCCGATGGAGAGCGAGATGCGGGCGCCGTACAGCACGCGGGAAAAGATGTCGCGCCCGAACTTGTCCGTCCCCATCAGGTGTTCCAGGCTGGGCGGCAGGTAGCGCGAGGTGATGATGTCGCCCTGCGCCGCCGGGTCGAACGGCGCGATGAGCGGGGTGATGAGGGTGATGACGTACAGCAGGATCATCACCACCAGCCCCGCGATGGCCAGCTTGTTCTTCTTGAAATGCCGCGCCGCGATGGCCCACTGGCTGTCGCCCTTTACCCGGCCGCGGGCCAGGTGGGCCGGGCTTACCGAGCGCCACGTCCACCGCGCCAGCAGCAGCGCCAGCACCAGCAGCGTGGCCAGGGCCAGGTAGATGTCCACCCCCACCCGCCGCATGGCCGGGATCCCCCGGATCTTGCCCAGCGACAGGTACAGGATGGAGAGCAGAAAGCCCCAGGCCAGCACCAGCGCCACGATGCGCGACCACGCCGCGCCCCCCGCGCGGACGGGCGCGCCGCCCCCCGGGGGCACGGCCGGCGGCATGGGCTCGGGCGGAACGGACTCTACGTCAGCAGAAGCGCGCACCATTGTCTACTCGTTCCGGATGCGGGGGTCGACCACGGCGTACAGCACGTCCGACAGCAGGTTGCCCAGCACCACGATGGCCGCGATCACGAAGCTGGTGGCCATCACCAGCGGGTAGTCGCGGGCCATGATGGCCTCCACGATGGTGCGCCCCATCCCGGGCCAGGCAAAGATCGTTTCCACCAGCACCGCGCCCGAAAGCAGGAAGGGCAGGTACAGCCCCAGCAGGGTGATGATGGGGATGAGCGCGTTGCGAAGCGCGTGCTTGAAGATCACCGTCCGCTCGCTGAGCCCCTTTGCCCGCGCCGTGCGGATGAAGTCCTGGTGGATGACCTCGAGCATGGCGCCGCGCATGTAGCGCGCGACCCCCGCCGCCGAGCCGATGCCCAGCGCCACCGCGGGAAGGAACAGGTGCCGGGCCCGGTCCAGCAGCTTTCCGCCGGCCCCCATGTACTCGTACTCGATCCCCGTCATCCCCGAGGCCGGAAACTGGAAGAACCACCCTTCCTGCCCCGCCCGCAGCGAGAAGATCAGGATCAGCATCAGGGCGAACCAGAAGCTGGGCATCGAGTAGAAGAACAGCGCCAGAAAGGTGAGCACGTTGTCGGCGATGCTGTACTGCCGCACCGCCTGCACGATGCCGATCAGCATCCCCACCACGAAGATCACCACGAGCGAGATGAGCGTGAGCTGCAGCGTGTTCCACAGCACCACGGGCAGGATCTCGTTGATGGGGCGCATCTGCCCGAACGAGTAGCCGAAGTCGCCGCGCACGAACGACCAGAGCCAGCGGCCGTACTGCACGTGCAGCGGCTTGTCCAGCCCCAGGTTGCGCCGCATCTGCTCGATGACCTCGGGGCTCACGTTCGGATTGTTGAAAATCCGGTCCGTGGGGTCGCCCGGGGCCAGGTGCATCACGAAGAAGATGAGCGTCAAGATCCCCAGCAGCAGGGGAATGGCGCCCAGGAGCCGCCGCAGCAGGTAGCCGATCATCTCACCGTCCCGTGTCCTTCATCGCGGTGTCGTCCGCGGCGCCGGCGCCGCCACCCCCGGCCAGCCACCACTCCCAGACGTTCTGGTACGCGCCGTACGCGTCCACGTGAATCCCCCGCAGCCGCGGGTCGCGCGCCGTAACGGGGCCATAGTAGTACAGCCATGTGTAGGGCTGCGTCTGCACGATCCGCTCCGCGGCGGCGCGCCACGCCGGGGCGGCGGTGGCCAGGGTGGGCTGCGCCTCGGCCTGGGCGATCAGCCGCAGCCCCTCGGCGTCGTCCCACCCCACGAAGTTGAGGGGCGTGTTCCTGGCGAACAGCGTGCCCAGCGCTCCCGACAGCTCCACCCCCCAGCTTCCCAGCACCACGTCGAAGTTCTGGTCCCCGAACTGCCGCGCCTGCACGGTGCCCAGCTCCAGCCCCTGCAGCCGCACGTCCACGCCAACCTCGCGCCACATCCGTTGCAGGATCTGCGACACGTCCATGCGGCGCCGGTTGTCGGCGTTGGTGGTGAGGGTAAAGCGGAAGGGGCGGCCGTCCTTTTCGCGGATGCCGTCGCCGTCGGCGTCGCGCCAGCCGGCGGCCTCCAGCAGCCGTCTGGCGCCGGCGGTGTCGTACGGCAGCGGCCGGACGCGCTGCGGATCGTGTAAGTCCTTCAGGATGGGCGGGTACGGCCCCGACGCCTGCGTGGTCCACTCCTCCATCCGCAGCTGCCGGATAATCCCCGGCACGTCGATGGCCATCCCCAGCGCCCGCCGCACGCTGGCGTCGGCGAACTGGGGGCGGCGAGCGTTGTAGCCCAGGTACTCCCAATAGCGCCCCGCCTCGTTGTCCAGCACCAGCCCGGGAATCTGCTGCCGCAGCGCGGGGATCTGGTCAAAGCTCACGCCGCGGGCCCAGTGCACCGCGTGGTTGCGCAGCTCCACCAGCCGGGTGGTGGGCTCGGGGATCACCCGGATGACGATGCGGTCCAGCAGGGGCCGCACGGGAAAGCTGGGGTTGGGCACCAAGGTGATCTGCGACCCCGGCTGGTACTCGCCGATCCGGAACGACCCGCTCACCACCAGGTTCTGCGGCCGGCTGATGGAGGGGTGGGTGCTCAGGGCGCCCGGCGCCACGTCCCCGTACACGTGGCGGGGGATGATCCCCAGCCCCGAGTCGAACACCATCTCGGGGTAGCGGCGCTTGAAGTGGAAGACCACGGTGGAGTCGTTCTCCGCCACCACCGAGTCGATCTGCGACGCGTTCTGCTGGCGCGGCGACGCCACCGCGGAGTCGGCGTACAGCCCGTAGGTGAACACCACGTCGTGCGCGGTGATGGGCTGCCCGTCGCTCCACCGCAGCGCGCTGCGCATGCGGTAGCGGATGGAGGTGGAGTCGGGGCCGGTGTACTCCCAGAGCCAGGCCATGGCCATGGGCGACTGGTCGGAGAGCAGCGACACCAGCCTCCCGTCGCGCCAGGCGCCGCGGGTAAGGCCCATGTACATGATGTCGATCATGTCCGAGTCCAGCCCGCCCGTAAAGAACAGGGGAAAGGGCTGCTGGATGTCGGCGTTCTCGGCCACCACGGCGGTGCCGCCCCGCCGCGGCCCGCCGTCCTTTCCCGGCGGGCCCCCGGGGCCCTTGTCCCGTCCGTCGCGGTCGGCGCAGCCCGCCGCCAGCACCAGCAGGGCGAGCACTGCCGCGCGGCCCGCCGCCGCGCCCCTCCAGCCCCGTGCGTTCATCCGGTCCGTCCGTGTGTCAGCGGTTGGCGCGCATGTTGGGAAGCAGGTACCACTGCCTGATGTTCACCCAGTCGCCCCGCGCGTCGGGGTTCACGTTGCGCAGGCGTTCGTGCACCCCTTCCAGGCGGCGCGTAAAGTACAGAATGGTGTACGGCTGCTGCTCGGCGATCTGACGCTGGTACTGTTTCCACACCGGCCCCGAGACGTTGCGGTCCACCAGGGTGGGAAGCGTGTCCAGCAGCCGGTCCGTCTCGGGGTTGCAGTACGACACCCACTGGTACGGGTCCCGGAGCTTGTCGCAGTGGAACAGGTCGGTGTCGTCGATGCGGAACTCCGTCACCCAGGCGATGATCACCGCGTCGTAGTCGCGCTTGTCCACGTCCTGAATGCGGTCCAGCAGGCTGCCCCACTCCATCAGCTGCGTGCGCGCGTCGATCCCCACCTTGCGCAGCTGGCTCTGCACGATGACGGCGATGTCCTCGCGCTCGCGGTTCCCCTGGTTGGTGATCATGGTAAAGCTGAACGGCCGTCCCCGCGCATCCTCCAGAATGCCGTCGCCGTTGCGGTCCTGCCACCCCGCCTCGGCCAGCAGCCGCTTTGCCCCCGCCGTGTCGAACTGCAGGTCCGCCCCCGCCTGCGGGTCGTGGTTCCAGAAGATGGGCGGAATGGTGCTGTTGCCCAGCTCGCCGTAGCCGCGCCGCACCGACTGCACGATGGCCTTGCGGTCCAGCGCCATGGTGAGCGCCCGCCGCACGCGCACGTCCTGGAACATCTCGCGCTTCTCGTTCCATCCGATCATCAGGAACTGGCGATCGGGAAAGGAAAGGATGCGCGCCTCGGGCGAGGCCTCGATCTGCTCCGCCTGCTCGGCCGTGGGCGCGATGTAGTAGTCCAGGTTTCCCCGCAGCAGCTCCGCCATGAGCGTGGTGGGCTCGGGGATGATGCGGTACACCAGCCGGTCGGCGTACGGGCGCCCGCCCAGCTCCTTGGGAAAGTTCTCGTTGGCGGCGAACACCCAGCGCTGCCCCTGCACGTGCTCCACGAACTTGAACGGCCCGTTCCCAACCGGGTTCCTGGTGTTGAACGGGTGCGTCTGCATGGCCGACGGCGCCGTCCCCTCCAGGATGTGCTTCGGAACCGGAGAGAAGGAGCGCCACGGGTCCATGAAGTCGGCGTGCGGCCGCATCCCGATCTGGATGGTGAACGAGTCCACCACGGTGGCGTCGCCGTAGTGGGTCCAGAACGCCGTGTTGGGGAAGAGCGTCTTGGGCTCGCGGGCCATGTCGTACGAGTACTTCACGTCGTACGCCGTGGTCTTAACCCCGTCGTGCCAGAAGACGTCGTTGCGCAGGTGAAAGGTGAGGACCGTGGTGTCGGCGTTCACCTCCCACGAGCGGGCCAGCCAGGGGATGGGCTCGAACTTCTCGTTGTAGGTGATCAGCGGCATGAACAGCACGTACTGCTGCACCTGGTTGCCGGTGTTGTCGCTGCTGGTGAGCGGGTTCATGTCGGGGATGGCCCCGATGGCGCCCACCACGATGGTGCCCCCGTAGCGTTGCGCCTGGGGGACGTCCGGCTCGTTCGCGTTGGCCGCGCCCTTCTGCGGGCCCCCTTTCGCGTCGCCGCCGCCGCCGCAGGCGGCCAGCAGGGCCAGCGCCAGCAGGGATACGTGCTGCTTGATCTTCATGGGTCTTCGGTTGGTGCGTCGGGAACCGGCGGACGGCCGGGGCGTGCCCTGGAAAACACGGGAACGAGCCCCGCCGGGCGGGGCCCATCCCTGGGTGTACCTGCCTGCCGCGCCGCCAGTTCCGTCTACCGCTGCCGGTTCTGCGGAATCCACCAGTCCCGGATGTTTACGATCTTGCTCCGCGCGTCGGCCACCACGCCGCGCGGGCGCGGGCCCACGCCGGCCAGGTCCTCGGACCAGTACAGGAAGGTGATGGGCTGGTCCTGCTGCAGGATCTGCCCGTACTGCGCCCAGATCCCCCTGGCCTGCGCGGGGTCGGTGGCGCGCAGCCCCTGCTCCATCAGCGCGTCCGCGCGCGGGTTGCAGTAGCCCGTCCGGTTCGCCGAGTTCTTGATCTGCGCCTGCGCGCAGCTGAAGAGCGGCGAAGGATCCACCTTGAAGGTGTCCAGGCTCCAGTTGGCCAGCACGGCGTCGTACTCGCGCCCCTTGTACCGCTGCAGCATGGACTGGAACTCCTGCGGCTGGATCTGCACGTCGACCCCCACCTGCCGCAGCTGCCGCTGCATGACCTGCGCGATGTCGGCGTGCAGGCGGTTGCTGGAGTTGATGGTGAGGACGAAGCGCAGCGGCTGCCCGTTCTTTTCCACGATGCCGTCGCCGTTGGCGTCGGCGAAGCCCGCCTGCTGCAGGAGCGCCTTGGCCCCGTTGGGATCGTACGGCAGCGGCGCCAGCTCGGTGTACATGGGGCTCCACGAGGGAATCATCCCCGTCGCCTGCACCCCGAAGCCCTGCAGCAGCCCGTCGATGATCTGCTGGCGGTTGATCCCCATGGTCATCGCCCGGCGCACGCGCGCGTCGGCGAACAGCGGCCGCGTGTGGTTCCAGGCAAAGAAGGTGAACTCGCGCGACGGGTAGTGGCGCAGCTCCACCCCCTGCTGGGTCTTGATCTGCGCGGCCTGGTCGGGGAGCAGGGTGTAGCCGATCATGTCGGCGGTGCCGTTGATGAGCTCCGTGACCATGGTGGTGGCCTCGGGCGTCACGCGAAAGACCACGCGGTCAAGGTTGGGACGGCCGCCCAGCGCGGCGGGAAAGTTGGGGTTCGCCTCGAAGGTCACCGACTGGTTGGCGCGCCACTCCTTGAACACGAACGGCCCGCTTCCCACCGGGTTGCGGTTGTACGGGTGGCGTCCCAGCTCCGCGGCGGGAACGGTGCCCAGCAGGTGCTTGGGCAGCGGCGCCCACCAGAAGCCGTCCAGCGCCTGTGCGTGCGGCGAGACGAACGAGAAGCGGATGGTGGCGGGGTCCACCACCGTGGCCTCCTTCACCATGTTCATGTACGCGGAGCCCAGCAGCGACGCCGTGGCCGGGTCCTTGGCCATGTCGAAGGTGAATTTCACGTCCTCGGCAGTGACGGGCTGGCCGTCGTGCCACTTGACGTCGGTGCGCAGGTGGAAGGTGACCGAGGTGTCGGTGAGCTCCCACCGCTCCGCCAGCCAGGGCACCGGCTGCAGCTTTTCGTCGTACTGGATGAGGGGGGTGAACAGCATGTGCTTGACCACGTCGTCCGTGGTCAGGTGCGTGTTGGTGACGGGGTTGAAGGCCTGAAAATCCGACAGCATGTCGATGGCGGCCGTTCCCCCCTGCACCGGCGTGCCGCCCTTGTCGGCCGCGGCGCCACCCGCGCCCCCGCCCCCGCCGTCGCCCCCGCCGCATGCGGCGAGCGACACGGCGCAGACGGCGGCCAGCAGGCGCCCGGCGATGGATGCGTTCATTCCAACCCCTCCCACGTCATCGGTCCGTTCCCGCCGGCTGCACGGCTGCCGGCCCCCAGGAGGCGCTCAACGATGCCAAGTCCATGCCGGGTCTTCGTACCGCGCCCGGTGCACCCCCGCCCGATCCTCCTCAACCGCCGACAAACCGCCCCGCTCCAGCCCTGCGCCCAGCGCCTCCGCCCACCCCTGCGCCAGCGCATCCACCAGCGCATCCCACTCCGGTTCGCGCCCCAGCAGCGCCGCCAGCGTGGCCGGCGCGTCCCCCGCGGCGACGGCGTGGCCGGGGCGCATGAGCGCGGGGAGAGCGGCCTGGTCGTCGTGGAGGGGGAGCGAGCCGTGCTGCAGCATCACTCCCCGCTCCCGCCGCTGCGCGCTGCCTACGAGCTTGCGTCCCCCGGCCGTCACCTCGCCCTCCACCGGCTGCTCGAAGCAGGGGGCCAGCGAGGGGACCGGCGCGCGGTCGGCGCCGGCGGGGTGCAGCCGCGCGTCCACGCCCAGCCGCCGCAGCCCGGCCACCAGGGCACGGTTGATGGCCGCGTACGCCTGCCGCAGCGTGCCGAGCGCATCTTCCCGCGCGGCGACGGAATAGGTGAGCTCGCGGTGGTGCAGCACGGCGCGCCCGCCGGTGGGGCGGCGGACGACGTCGATGCCGCGGCGGCGGATCTCGTCGCGGTCGTAGCCGTCCGACGGCTGGTTGCGGCCCAGCGACAGGCACGGCGGGCTCCAGCGGTAGACGCGCAGCACCGGCGGGCCGCCGTCGCGCACGCTGTCGGCCAGCGCCTCGTCCACGGCCATGTTCCACGCGCCGGGCGCCGGCGGCGTATCCAGCAGGCGCCAGCGGGCGCCCTCTGCCGCAGATGGTGAATGCATGTCCGCCGAGATTAGAGCGCGGACCGTGCGCCCGTCAAGGTGACGACTGAGATGATAGCAGGTGCGGTGGCGGGATTGGGAGGGGATGCAGACGGAGCGGAGGAGCTTCGACAGGCATCGAACTGCGCCCGACGCGGGCCCCCTCTCCCGGCCTCTCCCCCGCAAACAACGCGGGAGAGAGGTGACGCGTGCCGAACGGCCGGAGCGCGCTGGGAGAGTTCGGACGCGAAGGCAGGCTTGTCGAAGCGGGATCGAATTCTCCCCTTTCTCCCGCGCAGCGGGGGAGAGGGGCCGGGGGAGAGGGGGCCCTGTCGGACGCAGTTCGATGCCTGTCGAAACGCCGGAAACCGGAGTCTGCCAGGCGCTGCCCCGCCGCGAAAGACGAAGCCCCGTCCGGCAAGCGCGAGACGGGGCCTCATTCCATCAGGGGTTTGAGCGGATCTGCCGCCGGGGCGGATCGTCCGCTCACGTCCGGATCATCCCTACGCCGCTTCGCCGATCTCGAAGATGCGCAGGCGGCGGATGGCGTGCAGGGTGGCGAGGGTGGTGACCACGGCGGCCATGACGAGCGCCGTCTTCACGTCCAGCCGCGAGAGCGAGATCGCGTCCGAATGCACCAGCCGGTCGGCGATGGAAAGGGTGTACTGGCGAATGCTCAGGGCGCGGCTGCCGCCAAAGGTGTTGCTCAGCAGCCCCTCCCACACCACCACGTACGCCAGCCCCGCCACCAGAGCCCGACGCGTGCTCAGGCTGAGCGCCACGAACAGCGCGCAGTAGAGAAAGCTCCCCACCGCCACCGCCGCCGTGAACGCCGAGATCACCCCGGGCGCATCCACCCCCCGCAGCGCGGCCACCCCGGAGAGCAGCGTGGAGGGCACCAGCACCGCCGCCGTCACCAGCCCCGCCACCACGATGCGCGTAAGCACGATGCGCCAGCGCGCCACCGGCTTGCCCAGCACATAGGTGATGGTGCCGTCGTCCACCTCCGAGCCGAACACGCTGCTCCCCACCACCAGCGCCACCAGGGGGAGCAGCACCGTCACGATCAGCTTCGTATACAGCTCCCCGAAGTCCTTGATGGCGTCCGCGGGGCCTTCGCTGTCGGCGCCAAAGAGAAGCGACATCAGGACGGGGAGGGCGGCCAGCAGCACCACCCACAGCGCGCGCCGGCTCCCCGCCACCTGGCGGACGGCCAGCCGCGCCAGCGTCAGTTCCACCGAGTGTCTCATCGCTTCACCAGGTAAGAGAACACGCTTTCCAGCGATTCGTCCGTGGGGCGCACTTCGTACAGGGTGATCCCGGCGTCCCGCGCCGCGATGGGCAGGTGCAGGGCAAAGCCCACGCGCTCGGCCGTCCGCACCGTGATCTCCGCCGCGCCCAGCTCCACCCCCTTCACCGCCTCGTGCGCCATGAGCACCGACGCCAGCCGCCGGTCGTCGCTGGAGCGCAGCGTAAAGGTGTGCGGCCGGTCCGTCATCAGCCGCCGGATCTCGCGAAAGTGGCCCGACGCGGCCAGCCGCCCCGCCACCACCACCAGGACGTTGTTGGCCAGGTGGTGCAGCTCTTCCAGGATGTGGGTGGAGATGAGGATCGTCTTCCCCTGCTCCGCCAGCCGCCGCAGCAGCTCCATCATCTGCATCCGTTGCGCGGGGTCCATCCCGTTGAACGGCTCGTCAAGCAGCACGATGCGGGGCTCGTGCACCAGCGCGCCGGCGATCTTGGCGCGCTGCCGCATCCCTTTGCTGTATCCCCCGATCTTGCGGTGCATGGCCGCGCGCAGGCCCACGATGTCGATGGCCTGCTCCGCCGCCCTTTCCGGGTCCGGCAGCCCGTGCAGCCGCGCGTTCATCAGCGCGAACTCGTAGCCGGTCAGAAAGGGGTACACGGCCTCGCGCTCGGGGACCAGGCCCAGCGAGCGGTACATCTCCGGGTTCTTCCACGCGGGACGCCCGTCCACCAGCACCTCGCCCGCGGAGGGGGCCAGAAAGCCGGCCAGCATGTGCAGCAGCGTGCTCTTTCCCGCGCCGTTGGGTCCCAGCAGTCCCGTGATGCCGGGCCCCAGCGAGAAGGAGACGTCGTTCACGGCCACCACGTTGCCGTACCAGTGCGACACGTTGCGCAGTTCCACGGCCGCGCCGCGGGCGGGGGGCGCCGGCGCGGCGGCGGGCGCGTCCACCACAAGAGTGCTCATACGCCCAGCTTCCGGTAGCGGTTGAGCAGAAGGAGGGCGAAGACCACCGCGTAGGCGATCACCGCGCCGTAATAGACCTCGGGCGGCAGGTGCGCCTGGCGGAACGGGCTGCCTCGCTCCGGCCGCTCGCCGAACAGGGCCAGCACCGCGCCGCCTACCGTAAAGATGGGGTTCAGCAGGATCACGTAGCGGGCACCGTCCAGCGTTTGCGAGAGGATGCCGGACAGCGCGCTCGTCAGCAGAAAGGTGCCCAGCACCGCGGCGCTCCCGATGCCGCGCCGGGGCACGTACGAAGCGACCGCCAGGGCCAGGGTGCCCATCACCAGCGCGGCGGCCGTGGGGGTGCCCAGGATGGCGAGAAAGTTCTTCGACTCTCCCCGGAACGCGGCGGCGAAGTCCGACGGCAGCGCCAGGCGCCCCATCAGGATCACCAGCAGGGGGCTCACCATCAGGATGAACACCGCGGTCCACATGGCCAGCAGCTTGGCGACGGCGTAGTCCCGCTGGCGCAGCGCGCGGCTGAAGTACAGCGGCAGCACCCGGTGGTACTGGTCGGTGCTCACCAGCTCCGGCGCCTGCGCGGCGCAGAACAGGGCCAGCAGCATCGCGTTGAACGGAAAGATGTCGTCGTAGTCGATGAGCTTGTTCATCATCCCCCCGCTGATCCCCGCCACGGCCACGGTGACCACGGCGGGAAAGAGCATGGTGGCGAACAGCGCCCAGGGAACGATGAGCGCGCGCCCGCCGCGCCCCAGCCCGAAGGCGGCCCGCAGGGAGTGGATGTACAGCGTGCGGAAGGCGTAGCCGCGGCCCAGCCGCGCGCCCTCGTAGTTGCGGTAGCCGATGTCGTAGATGGTGCCGGCGGCGGCATCAAGCGCGTGTGCCATGCGCTCCCTCCGTGGTGTGGGCGGCCGCGCCGGCGGGGGCGCGGAAAAGCTCCTGCAGCGTGTGGCGGCGCCGCTCCATGCGCACCAGCGCCAGCCCCAGCTCCGCCGCGGCGTCGCGCACCACGTCGTAGGGGCGGTCGTCCAGCAGGGGGATGACGACCAGGTCGCCGTCCTCCACCGCGGTGAGCCCCGCGGCGGCCAGGCGGGCCACCAGCGCCTCGCTCCCCTCGTCCACCTCCACCGCCAGCAGCGCCTGCTCGCCGGTAAAGCTGCCCAGCGGCGCCGCGCTCTTGAGCGTGCCGGCGTCGATGGCCACCAGAAAGTCGCTCACCCGCTCGATCTCGCCCAGCAGGTGGCTGCACACCATCACCGCGATGCCGAACTCCTGCCCCGTGCGGCGCACCAGCTCCAGCATCTCCTCGCGCCCCGCCGGGTCCAGCCCGTTGGTGGGCTCGTCCAGCAGCAGGAGCTTCGGGTCGTGCACCAGCGACTGCGCCAGCTTTACCCGCTGCTTCATCCCCGTGGAGTAGCCGCCGATCTGCCGGTAGCGCTCCTCGTACAGCCCCACGTGGCGCAGCATCTCCGCCGTGCGCTCGCGCGCGGCGGCCTTGGGCAGCCCGCTCAGGCGGCCCATGTGCGAGACGAAGTCCGTGGCCGTCATGTCGGGCGGCAGGCAGTCGTGTTCGGGCATGTAGCCCACCCGCTGCCGGATCTGCAGGCTCTGCGTCCGCGCGTCCAGATCAAAGACGCGAACGTCGCCGCTGGTGGGGTTCAGAAGGCCGAGGAGGATCTTGATGAACGTGCTCTTGCCGGCGCCGTTTGCGCCGACGAACCCGATGATACCGGGTTCCAGCTCCAGGGTGAGCCCCTGGAGCGCCGTCACGCCGCCTGGATAGACGTGCGTGAGGTCGCGTACGGAAATCAGCGACATCCCAGCTTGGGGGTTCAGGAGAGAGGCCGCGCGGCGCGAGAGGGGGCGCTCCGGCGGTGGTGCGGAGGTGAACGGGAAAGATACCGCCGAAGTTTCAGCGGGGGAACGGAGAGGGGGTGATTCGGATGCCGGCGTCAGGAGTGCGGCGGGGGCGGCGGGATCCGCATCTCGTCGTCCTCCAGCTCCAGC
>DASTVC010000272.1:0-6689 GCA_035759295.1 Longimicrobium sp.
CAGCATGTACTCCAGCCGCTCCGCCGGGTGGCCCGGGTCCAGCGGCACGTACGCCCCGCCCGCCTTCATTACAGCCAGCAGCGCGACGACCAGCTCCGCGCTCCGCTCGACGCAGACCGCCACTCGCGCGTCCGGACCCACGCCCAGCGAGCGGAGGTGGTGCGCCAGCCGGTTCGCCCGCCCGTTCAGCTCCGCGTACGTGAGCGGGCGATTCTCGAAGACCACCGCTTCCGCATCGGGCGTGCGCTCCGCCTGCGCCTGGAAGAGTTGGTGGATGCACGCGTCGGCCGGATACTCGGCCTCCGTGCGGTTCCACTCCTCCACCACCGTCCGGCGCTCGTGTTCGGACAGCAGCGACAGCCGGTCCAGCGGCTGCCGCTCGTCCGCCGCCATCGCCTCCATCGTCCGGCGAAGGTAGACCACCCACCGCTCCACCGTGGCCCGATCGAAGAGCGCGGTCGCGTACGTCACGTTCCCGACGATGCGCCCGCCCCGCTCCGACAGGTCGAGCGACAGGTCGAACTTCGCCGCCACTTCCGACCCCGATCCAGCAGATCCAGCCGATCCCGCCTGTCCCTCCGATCCCGCCGATCCCGCCGATCCAGCCGATCCAGCAGATCCTGCCGATCCAGCCGAGCCGAGCGTGAGCCCCGGCAGCTGCAGCCCGCCGCGCTGGGTGTTCTGCCACGCGAACATCACCTGGAAGAGCGGGCTGTGCGCCATGCTGCGCGCGGGCTGCACCAGCTCCACCACCTGCTCGAACGGGATGTCCTGGTGCTGCTGCGCCCCCAGCGACCGCGCCTTCACCCGCGTCAGCACCTCCGCGACGGAGGGGGAGCCGGCCAGATCAACGCGCACCGCCAGGGTGTTCACGAAAAAGCCGATCAGCCCTTCGATCTCGATGCGGCCACGGTTGGCCGTCGGAGTGCCGACGACCACGTCCTCCTGCCCCGACAGCCGGCCCAGCACCGCGGCCCAGCCTGCCAGCAGCGTCATGAACAGCGTGGTGCCGTGCCGCTGGCCCAGCGCATTCAGGTCGGCCGTAAGCGCCTCGTCCAGCTCTACGGCCACCACGGCACCCGCGTGGTCCGCTTCCCCCGGCCGCGGATGGTCGGTCGGCAGCTCCAGCAGCGCCGGCGCGCCGGCGAGCGTCTGCGTCCAGTACTCCGCCTGCGTCTGCAGAACGTCACCCTCTACCCAGCGCCGCTGCCACGCCGCGTAGTCCGCGTACTGCACCGGCAGCGCGGGTAGCGGATCGGGCTCGCCGCGGCGGAACGCGCCGTAGAGCGCGCTCAGCTCGCGGGTGAACAGCTCCATGCTCCACCCGTCGGAGACGATGTGGTGCATGGTGACGTGGAGCACGTGGTCGTCCTCCGCCAGCCGGATCAGCCGGCCGCGGATGAGCGGCCCCTGCGCCAGGTCGAAGGGCGTGCGCGCTTCCTCACCCAGCAGCCGCCGCAGCTCGAAAGCTGCGTCGGGATCGCCGCGCAGGTCGTGCTCGGCGAGCTGGAACCGGCTCTCCTGCACCGGGGCGATGCGCTGCACCGGCTCGCCCTCCACCTCCACGAACGTGGTGCGCAGCGCTTCGTGGCGCGCGACGATCCGGTCCAGCGCGCCACGCAGCGCGCCCCCGTCCAGCTCTCCCTGCAGCCGCAGCCGGATGGGGATGTGGTATGCGCCGCCCAGGCCGCCAAGCTGCTCCAGGAACCACAGCCGCTGCTGGGCGAAGGAGAGCGGGAGCCGATCGGTCCGCTCCACCGGCTCGATCGGCGGCAGCTCCGACCGCGCCGCCGCCGCCAGCCCGCGCGCGAAATCGGCCAGCACGGGCCGGGTGAACATCTCCCCCAGCGCCACTTCCAGCCCCAGCACCTGCCGCACCCGCGACACGACGCGTACGGCCAGCAGCGAGTGGCCGCCCAGCTCGAAGAAGCCGTCCCACCGGCCCACGCGCTCCACGCCCAGCACCTCCGCCCAGATGGCGGCCAGCGCCTGCTCGGTCTCGCCCAGGGGCGCTTCGAAGACGCGCGCGGCGTAGGCATCCCCCTCCGGAGCGGGGAGCGCCTTGCGATCGATCTTCCCGTTCGGCGTCAGCGGCAGCGCTTCCAGCCGCACGTACGCCGCCGGCACCATGTACTCCGGGAGCGCGGTGGAGAGGTGCACGCGCAGCGACTCCGCGTCCGCGTCGCCGACCACGTACGCCACCAGCCGCACGTCGCCCGGCACGTCCTCGCGCGCCATCACCACCGCCTGGCGCACGCCGGTGTGCTCCTCCAGGCGCGCCTCGATCTCGCCCAGCTCGATGCGGAACCCGCGCACCTTCACCTGGAAGTCGGTGCGGCCCAGGTACTCGATGGCGCCGTCCGGCCGCCACCGCCCCAGGTCGCCCGTGCGGTACAGCCGCGCCCCGGGCTCGCCGCCGAACGGATCGGCCACGAAGCGCTCCGCCGTCAGCGCCGGGCGGCCCAGGTAGCCGCGCACCACTCCCGCGCCCCCGATGTACAGCTCGCCCGCCACACCCACCGGCACCGGCTCGCCCGCCGCGTCCATCACGTACACGCGCGTGTTCGCCAGCGGACGGCCGATCGCCACCTGCCCGCCGACACTCCCGGCGGAATCGCCGCGGACCGGCTCGAACGTCGACCAGATGGTGGTCTCGGTGGGTCCGTACACGTTCCAGAGCGCGCCGACCCGGCTCCGCAGCGCCGACGCGAGCTCCGCGGGGAGCGCCTCGCCGCCGCAGAGCGCGCGCATCTCCGGCGCACCTTCCCACTCCGCGCTCACCAGCATCCGCCAGCTGGCCGGCGTGGCCTGCATCACCGTGGGGGCGTACGACCGGATCGCCTCCGCCAGCGCCGCCGGGTCCGCCACCCGCTCCCGCGGCAGCACGATGGTGCTCGCGCCGTGCAGGAGGGGAAGGAAGATCTCCAGCACGGAGATGTCGAAGGCGTACGTGGTCACCGCCAGCACCCGGTCCGCAGGCTCCATCCCCACGATTTCCCGCATCGTGCAGAGCTCGTTGACCACGCCGCGGTGCGGGACGGCGACGCCCTTGGGGCGGCCGGTGCTTCCGGAGGTGTAGATCACGTACGCCAGATCCGCCGGCGTGAGCGCGCCGCGCCCCGGGTCCGTCGCGGGGCGGTCCGCCCACTCCGGCGTGTCGGCGTCGATCTCGAGCACCGGCACGCCCGCCTTCTCCACCCGGTCTCGCAGCTCCCGCTGCGTAAGCACCACCGCCGGTGCGCTGTCGGCCAGCATGTACGCGAGCCGCTCCGCCGGCTGGGCCGGGTCCAGCGGCACGTATGCCCCGCCCGCCTTGAGCACGCCCAGGAGCCCCACCACCAGCTCCAGGCCGCGCTCCAGGCAGACCCCCACCCGCACGTCCGGACCCACGCCCCGCTCCCGGAGGTGGTGCGCCAGGCGGTTGGCCCGCGCGTTCAGCTCCGCGTAGGTGAGCGAGCGACCCTCGAAGACCACGGCCACCGCGCCGGGCGTGCGCTCCGCCTGCGCCTGGAAGAGCTCGTGGATGCACGACTCGGCCGGATACGCCGCGTCCGTACGGTTCCACGCCTCCACCACCTGCCGGCGCTCGTGTCCGGGGAGCAGCGCCAGCCGGTCCATCGGCTGCCGCTCGTCCGTCACCATCCCCTCCAGCACCCGGCGCAGGTAGCCGAGGTGCCGCTCCACCGTCGCCTGGTCGAAGAGCGAGGTCGCGTACGTCATGCTTCCCACGATGCGCCCGTCCCGCTCCGACAGGTCGAGCGACAGGTCGAACCTCGCCGCCGCTTCCGACGCTCCCGCCGATCCTGCCGATCCTGCCGATCCAGCAGATCCAGCGGATCCAGCGGATCCAGCGGATCCAGCCGGACCCGCCGATCCGGGCGCGCCGAGCGAGAGCCCCGGCATCTCCACCCCGCCGCCCGGAGCGGTCTGCCACGTGAGCATCACCTGGAAGAGCGGGCTGTGCGCCATGCTGCGCACCGGCTGCACCAGCTCCACCACCTGCTCGAACGGGATGTCCTGGTTCTGCTGCGCCCCCAGCGCCCGCTCCTTCACCCGCGCCAGCACCTCCGCGACGGAGGGGGAGCCGGCGAGGTCCACGCGCACCGCCAGCGTGTTCACGAAGAAGCCGATCAGCCCCTCGATCTCGATGCGCCCGCGGTTGGCCGTGGGGGTGCCGACGACCACGTCCTCCTGCCTCGACAGCCGGCCCAGCACCGCGGCCCAGCCGGCCAGCACGGTCATGAAGAGCGTGGTGCCGTGGCGCTGGCCCAGCGCCTTGAGCCCGGCCGTCAGCGCCTCGTCCAGCTCCACCCCGAGCCGCGCCCCCGCGTAGTCCATCTGCGCCGGCCGCGGGTGGTCGATGGGCAGCTCCAGCAGCTCCGGCACATCGCCCAGCGTGGCCCTCCAGTAGTCCGCCTGCTCCTTCAGCACGTCGCCGTCCACCCAGCGCCGCTGCCACGCCGCGTAGTCCGCGTACTGCACCGGCAGCGGCGGGAGCGGATCGGGCTCGCCGCGGCGGAACGCGCCGTACAGCGCACCCAGCTCGCGGGTGAACACCCCCAGGCTCCACCCGTCGGAGACGATGTGGTGCATGGTGACGACCAGCAGGTGATCGTCCGGCGCCAGGCGGATCAGCCGACCGCGGATGAGCGGCCCCCGCGCCAGGTCGAAGGGGGTGCCCGCTTCCTCGGCCAGCAGCCGCCGCAGCTCGGCTTCGCCGCTCGCGTCGTGCTCGGCGAGAAGGAACCGGCTCTCCTGCACCGGGGCGATGCGCTGCACCGGCCCGCCCTCCACGTCCACGACGGTCGTGCGCAGCGCCTCATGGCGCGCGACGATGGCGTCCAGCGCGCGCCGCAGCGCCGCCCGGTCCAGCTCTCCCCGCAGCCGAAGCCGCGTGGGGATGTGGTACGCGCCGCCCAGATCGCCCAGCTGCTCCAGGAACCAGAGCCGCTGCTGGGCGAAGGAGAGCGGCAGCCGCCCGCCCCGGTCCACCGGCTCGATGGGCGGCAGCTCGGTGCGGGCCGCGCTTTCGATGGTGCGCGCCAGGTCCGCCAGCACGGGGGCGCGGAACAGCTCCCCGAGCTGCACCTCCACGCCCAGCAGCTGCCGCACGCGCGACACCACGCGTACGGCCAGCAGCGAGTGGCCACCCAGCTCGAAGAAGCCGTCCCACCGGCCTACCCGCTCCACGCCCAGCACCTCTGCCCAGATGGCGGCCAGCGCCTGCTCGGTCTCGCCCAGCGGCGCCTCGTAGCCGCGCGTGGCGTAGGCATCCCCCTCCGGAGCGGGGAGCGCCTTGCGGTCGATCTTGCCGTTGGGCGTGAGCGGAAACGCGTCCAGCCGCACGTACGCCGCCGGCACCATGTACTCCGGCACGCGCTCGGACAGGTGTGTCCGCAGCGCCTCGGCGTCCGCCGCGACGTCGGCCGCATCGGCCGCCGCGGCGACGAAGTACGCCACCAGCCGCTGGTCGCCCGGCACGTCCTCGCGCGCCATCACCACCGCCTGGCGCACGCCCGTATGCTCCTCCAGGCGCGCCTCGATCTCGCCCAGCTCGATGCGGAACCCGCGCACCTTCACCTGGAAGTCGGTGCGGCCCAGGTACTCGATGGAGCCGTCCGGCCGCCACCGCCCCAGGTCGCCCGTGCGGTACATCCGCGCCCCCGGCTGGCCGCCGAACGGATCCGCCACGAAGCGCTCCGCCGTGAGCGCCGGACGGCCCAGGTAGCCGCGCACCACGCCCACGCCCCCGATGTACAGCTCGCCCGCCACGCCCACCGGCACCGGCTCGCCCGCACCGTCCAGGACGTAGACGCGCATGTTCCCCACCGGCCGCCCCACCGGCACCTGCCCGCCGACCGTCCCGGCGGAATCGCCGCGCACCGGCTCGAACGTCGACCAGATGGTGGTCTCGGTGGGCCCGTACACGTTCCAGAGCGCGCCGACCCGGCTGCGCAGCGCCGACGCGAGCTCCGCGGGGAGCGCCTCGCCGCCGCAGAGCGCGCGGATCTCCGGCGCGCCTTGCCACCCCGCCTGCACCAGCATGCGCCAGCTGGCCGGCGTGGCCTGCATCACCGTGGGCGCGTGCGCCCGGACCGCCTCCGCCAGCGCCACCGGGTCCGCCACCCGCTCCCGCGGCAGCACGATGATCCGCGCGCCGCGGACGAGGGGGAGAAAGATCTCCAGCACCGAGGGGTCGAAGGCGTACGTGGTCACCGCCAGCACCCGGTCCGCCGGCTCCATCCCCACGATTTCCCGCATGGTGCAGAGCTGGTTGACCACGCCGCGGTGCGGGACGGCGACGCCCTTGGGACGGCCGGTGCTTCCGGAGGTGTAGATGACGTACGCCAGGTGGGCCGGCGTGAGCGCGCCGCGCCCCGGGTCCGTCGCGGGGCGGTCCGCCCACTCCGGCGTGTCGGCGTCGATCTCGAGCACCGGCACGCCCGCCTTCTCCACCCGGTCTCGCAGCTCCCGCTGCGTGAGCGCCACCGCCGGTGCGCTGTCGGCCAGCATGTACGCCAGCCGCTCCGCCGGCTGGGCCGGGTCCAGCGGCACGTATGCACCGCCCGCCTTGAGCACGCCCAGGAGCCCCACCACCAGCTCCAGGCCGCGCTCCAGGCAGACCCCCACCCGCACGTCCGGACCCACGCCCCGCTCCCGGAGGTGGTGCGCCAGGCGGTTGGCCCGCG
>DASTVC010000273.1:0-5845 GCA_035759295.1 Longimicrobium sp.
TCCCCAGGAGCGATTGAAATCGCGGCAACGACATCACGCTGTCCGCCTTCGCGGACACGGCGGCCCGACGACGTGCGGCGTTCCAGGCACCCGGAGCGTCCGCAACCGGGAAGCCGGATTATTCCCGCGCCGTCATCCTGAGAGTGTGTTCAAGAATCTGATCTTTCAGACAACCGAGGATTGATTTCCTGAGGGAGCGCGCCTCCGGAACTTGAAGTTACTCAACCGTTTGCGCGCGACCGAAGGATCTCGTCCCGGCGATTGCGGGGCCGGCTCCGCGGCACTGATCCAGCCCCCAGGCACTGCCGGCGAGATCCTTCGGTCGGCGCCAAATTGCTTGCGCGGCAGAGGGTTGGGAGCGGCGCCTCCCTCAGGAAAATCAATCGGTCAGGCTGATTCTCGAACACACTCTGAGAGCGGCGCCCGCAGAGCAAGCAGGGCGCGGCGCAGTCGATCAGACGAGAATCCCGCGAGCCGGCCGCGAAGAAGGTCGGATGCTTTCGGCTGATCCAACCCCATGATCCTCGTGGCCTCCCCCTCCGTGAGTCCACGACGATCGATGGTGTCGGCGATCTCCCGAGCGAGGCCCGCCTTCGCGAGCGCCTCCTCAGGATCCGGCAGCCCCAGGTCGGCGAACACGTTGCCGGACCCGCTCTTGAACCGGGTGGATTCTGCGTGCAGATGCTCGTTGCTGCTCATCTCACACTCCTTTTATCCAGGTCCCGCGAACAGGCGGCAGGCGTTGGCGAGGTCCACGTTGCCGCCGCTGAGGATGATGCCGACGCGCATCCCCTTGAACGCGCCGGGGTCGGCCAGGAGGGCGGCGAGGGGGACGGCGCCGGAGGGCTCGACGACGATCTTCATCCGCGTCCACAGAAAGCGCATGGCATCGACGATCCCCTGTTCGCTGACCGTGCGCATGTCGGCCACGTGCGCGCGCACGAGGGGAAACGTGATGCGGCCCAGCGACGGCGTGCGCAGGCCGTCGGCGATGGTGGACGGGTTGTGCACCGTCTGCACGGTGCCGGTGCGGAAGGAGCGCGTGGCATCGTCCGCCAGCTCCGGCTCCACGCCGATCACGCGGCACCCGGGCGACGCGGCGCCCGCGGCCAGCGCGCTGCCGCTCAGCAGCCCGCCGCCGCCGCACGGCGTGAGCAGCGCATCCAGCGGACCCGCCTCCTCGATCAGCTCCAGCGCGGCGGTCCCCTGCCCCGCCACCACGTCGGCGTAGTCGAACGGCGGGATCAGGCTCATCCCGCGCTCCTGCTTGAGCTGCGCGGCCAGCTCCTCGCGCGACTGCGTCTCCTTGTCGTACAGAATGACCTCGGCGCCGTAGCCGCGCGTGGCCTCTACCTTGGAGACCGGCGCGTCGTCGGGCATCACGATGGTGGTGCGCAGGCCGAACAGCCTTCCCGAGAGCGCCACCGCCTGCGCGTGGTTGCCCGACGAGTACGCCAGCACGCCCCGCGCGCGCTCCTCGTCGGAGAGCAGCGACACGGCGTTGTACGCGCCGCGGAACTTGAAGGCGCCGGCGCGCTGCAGGTTCTCGCACTTGAAGAACACCTGCGCGCCCAGCCGCTCGTCCAGCGTGCGCGACGTGACCACGGGCGTGCGGTGGGCGATGCCGCGCAGCCGCTCCGCCGCCGCGTGCACGTCGTCGGCGGTAGGGAGGGTGGGGGCGGAAGATTCAGTAGACATGGTTACGATCGTCTGGTCGGGCGCGGTCTGCGCCGGCGGAGGCCCTTACCCGCTCGCTCAGGCTCGCACCCTCTCCCGCAAGCGGGAGAGGGTATACACTTCGATCGTGCGCCGAAGCTCGCCGCCCAGGGACCGGCGCCCTCCTCCAGACACGACTGCCTTGCGTTGGCCCGGCACCGGCCGCGGGTTCCATGCCCAACGTGCGGCTACCTCGCTGCTTCGGTGGCCCCGCCGGACCCCACGCTGTCCACGTAGCGGCGCAGATCCGCGGGGGTGAACGGCGCCCCGGTGGCTTCCACGATCGGACGCGCGGCCGGGTCCGCCGGCGGCAGCGGGCCCGCGGACATGCGGTCCAGGTACCACCGGCCGTCCGGGCCGCGGCTGGCCGTAATGCCGTAGCTGCGGGTGGACGATACCCAGCTGATCCCCTTCCGCCGCACCTGCAGGTTGGTGGCGGTGATGATGGCGCCCTCCACCCGCGCCGCGTCCAGGTACGTCGCGAACGAAGGCCAGATGGCGTGCACGTTGGCCCACATCCGCATGGTGTCCTGCACCGTCCCGTGCGGTGCGTACTCCAGCTGCACGGCCGGGGGATCACCACCAGAAAACTGGACGTAGCTCACGCGGTAGACGGTGAACGAGTCCCCGTTCGCCAGCCAGAGCACCTTGTTCTGGTTCGCGTACGTGCCAAACTGCCCCCGGACCGGCGGCTTTTCGCAGGCGGACAGCCCCGCCACCAGCACGGCCGCGGAGGCGAGCATCCATAGGGTGCGCCGCGCCGCCATTTCAGTATTTGGGAATCGATGGATCCACCTGGTCGGACCAGGCGAGGATGCCGCCGTCCAGGTTCAGCAGGCGCTCGTAGCCGTGCTGGCGAAGGTAGAGCAGGGCCTGCGCGCTGCGCCCGCCGCTGCGGCACTGCAGCACGATCTCCTCGTCCGGATCGATCTCGCCCATGCGCGAGGGGACCTGCTGCAGCGGAATCAGCCGCGCGCCGTACGGCTCCAGGTTGGCAATGTCCCACTCGAACGGCTCGCGCACGTCGATGATGGTCAGCCTGTCGCCGCGGTCAAGCCGCTCCTTGAGCTCCGTGGGGGTGATCTCGGGCACGCCGTTGTTCATCTTCTTCTCCGTTCCGGCCTCCGCGGGCTCGTACCCGCAGAAGCGCTCGTAATCGATCAGCTCGTGGATGGTCGGGTTGTCGCCGCACAGCGGGCAGGCGGGGTCGCGGCGCAGGCGCATCTCGCGGAACTTGAGCCGCAGCGCGTCGAACAGCAGCAGCCGGCCGATGAGCAGCTCCCCTTCGCCCAGCAGCAGCTTTACCGCCTCCAGCGCCTGCACGCACCCGATGATCCCCGGCAGCACGCCCAGCACGCCGGCCTCGGCGCACGAGGGCACCATCCCCGGCGGCGGCGGCTCGGCGAACAGGCAGCGGTAGCACGGCCCGTGGCCCGCCCAGAACACCGACGCCTGCCCTTCCCAGCGCAGGATGGAGCCGTAGATGCACGGCTTTCCCTCCAGCACGCACGCGTCGTTCACCAGGTAGCGCGTGGGAAAGTTGTCGGTGCCGTCGATCACCACGTCGTAGCGGCGCACGATCTCCCGCGCGTTGGCGCTGGTCAGGCGGACGGGGTGGCCCTCGACGGCGACGTGCGGGTTGATCTGGGCGATGCGGTCGCGGGCGGAGTCCAGCTTTGGGCGGCCCACGTCGGGCGTGCCGTGGATGACCTGGCGCTGCAGGTTGGTGGTATCCACCACGTCGAAGTCCACGATCCCCAGCGTGCCCACGCCCGCGGCGGCCAGGTACATCGCCGCCGGCGAGCCCAGCCCGCCCGCGCCCACCAGCAGCACGCGCCCCGCCTTGAGCCTGCGCTGCCCCTCCGGCCCCACCTCGGGGAGGATCAGGTGGCGGCTGTAGCGGACGGATTCGTCCTGCGTGAGCGGCGGCAGCGCGGCCGGGTCGCGGGTCTCCATGGGGGACAGGTTACAGGGGACAGGGGACAGGGAGCAACCTCTCGAACCCGGCGGGCGGGTGTGATCCACCGACGGGCATTCGTCCCGGGCGATTGAAATCGCGGCTGGGGAAACGCGATGTCGGCCTGCGCCGACGGGTGTGGAGCGCGCGGAGGCGGTGGTGCGCGGATCGGGGCTGCCGAGGGCTGCCTTCAGGCGGGAAGGGCAGGCCGATACGGCTCCAGCACGGCTTCCACCTCGCCGCGGAGCCAGTCGTCGAGGGTGCCGGAGCGGTAGACGGTCCAGGTGGAGAGCGCGCCGGTGCAGGCCGTCTGCACGGTGCGCGACAGGTCGTCGGGGTCGCACTGGGCAAGCTCGCCGGCCTGCACCGCCTCCTGCAGCAGCGCGCGGATCTCCGCCAGCGTGGTGCGCGCTTCCTGCAGCGTGCAGGCGTGAAACTCCGCGATCCCCAGGTGGATGTGCTGGAACGCGAGGTGGTTCGCCAGCGCTTCGGGGGTGTCGATCTCCCGCGCGATGGCGGCGAGGGCGTGCAGCAGGGCGTCGAGCGGGGTGGCGTGCAGCTCACGCGCGGCGGCAAAGTGGCCGGGCGCCTCGGCCGCGGTCTGCTCCGCCAGCGCCAGCAGCAGCCCACGCTTGCTGCCGAACCGCTGTACCAGCCCCGCCGGCGACACGCCCGCCTCCTCGCCCACGTCCGCCAGCGTCAGTTCCGGGCCCACGCGCTGGATCGCTCGCGCGGCGGCGGCAAGGATGGTCTCGTCAGAGGTGCTGCGGGGGCGGGGAGACATCTCGGCTCCTTATTGATAAATGCGCGTTCATTTATATGATGCGGCTTCGTCTCATCAGGGTCAAGCGCGCTGTCCGTTTACGAACGGCCTACGCGTTGCCTCTCGGTGATCGGCTACGAACCAGCTACCCGGAGAAGCATGAGACCCTGCATTCGTCTGCTCCTCTGCCTTTCCCTGCTTGCTACCACGGCGTGCGCGGCGGATGCCGTCGCGGGGCCGGCGATCATGCCTGCGCCGGAGCCGGCAGCGCTCGTCCAGCCGGCGCCCGAACTGCAGGCGGCGGAGCAAATGGCGCCTGCGCAGCCATCCGTCCTTGTGCGGCGAGGGTGTGCCACTCCCCTCCATGCCGCGACAGAGCCGCTGTATATCGTGGATGGAGACATCGTTCCCTCACTGGCGGGTGTGGACTACAACGACATCGTATCCATGGAAGTTCTCGCGGGCATGAACGCGAGCTCGCTCTACGGCAGCCGCGCCGCGCACGGCGCAGTGTTGATCACGACGCGCGCCGCAGCCAGTCGCCGGAGGTGACGCGCGGCAGGGAATCGACCGGCCGATTGTAGAGATAGACCCACGCCGGAACGCGCATCCCGTCTTCCCGCTCCGCCGCCACGATCGTCCGGCGGAAGAGCGAGAGGGCGGGATGCGCTTCGTCGATCGCCTCGTACGCGTCCAGCGAGGCGAGCAGGCGGCCGGCGGCGGCTGCGTCGATGGCGTACAGCTCGCCGGTGATGCGGTCGGCGGCGTCATCGGAGGCCACCGCGGCGGGGTAGCGGCCGGCATGGTACAGGCGGCCACGGATGGAGGCGGGGCCCACGCGCTGCGCGCCGTGCATCAGCCGCGCGTGCATCGCCCCGCCCGCGTCGGAGCGGAGGGTGCCGTAGACGAACAGGTGCTCCGGAGCGGCGTCTGGTCGATCCATGGAGGTCAAGATAGGGTGCGGGCGCCGCGGTACGCGACGTGCTCAGGGTGCGCGCGGCGGCCGCGGGGCCGGCCTGGTGACCCGTGTGGATGGAGGATGACGACGATGAGCAAGTCCGGGCGCAGTGCGCATACCACGACCGACCACGACTTCATCCGCCGGTGGGTGGAGGAGCGCGGCGGCAAGCCCAGCCGCGTGAAGCGCACCGGCGGCGGGGAAGATCCGGGGATCCTGCGGATCGACTTTCCCGGCTACTCCGGCGCCGAGTCGCTGGAGGAGATCCCCTGGGAGGAGTGGTTCGAGAAGTTCGACGAGAACGAGCTCGCCTTTCTCCATCGCGACATCAAGGGCGACGACGGCGAGCTGGACCGGTTCAACAAGCTGGTGAGCCGCTCGGGAACCGAGGACGAGGAGTAGGAAAAAGTGCGAAAGTGCGGGAGTGCGAAAGTGCGAGAGTAGGAGACGC
>DASTVC010000274.1:0-9144 GCA_035759295.1 Longimicrobium sp.
GGCATCCACCACCATCGACCAGGAGCAGATCGAGCTTCACCCGCTGGTGGAGCGCGACTTCCTGGAGATCGCCGACGTGTCGCCGATGGTGACGCGGACGGAGACGGGCGGCATCTCGGTCTCCGGTCAGAACGAGCGCTACAACTCCATCACCATCAACGGCGCGCTGCACCAGGACGTGTTCGGCGCGTTCGCCAGCGGCGTGCCCGGGGCCGAGGCGCGGGCCAAGGCCATCCCCCTGGCGGCGGTGCAGGAGTTCCAGGTGCAGGTGGCGCCGTACGACGTGCGCACCAGCGGCTTTACGGGCGGGTACCTGAACGCGGTGAGCAAGTCGGGGACGAACGAGTGGCGGGGCTCGGTGTTCGGCGAGCTGCGCGACGAGCGGATGGCCGGGGGGCTGGTGGTGGACGGGGTGAACTTCGGACTGGAGGACTACCAGAAGTCCGTGTTCGGCGGCAGCATCGGGGGACCGCTGGTGCGCGACCGCGTCCACGTCTTTCTGGCGGGGGAGATCGAGAACCGGCGCGAGCCGCCGCTGGGGTACTCGCTGGGCGAGGGCGACCCGCTGCGCACGGGGATCGCGCCCGACTCGGCGCTGCGGGTGGCGGAGCTGCTGGGGGCTCACGGCCTGCAGGCGGGGCAGCTGGACAGCTACACCCTGGTCAACCCCACGGCCAACCTGTTCGGCCGGCTGGACTGGCGCTTCAACGACGTGCACTCGCTGGCGGTGCACGTGAACCACGCGGCGGCGGAGCGCGAGGTGGGCGCCAACCGCGCGGCGTACGGCGCCTACGAGTTCTCGTCCAGCGGCTACCAGGTGGAGAGCAGCACGCAGTCGGTGATGGCGCAGCTCAGCTCGCGGCTGAACGAGTCGTGGTACAACGAGCTGCGGGTGAGCCTGCAGAGCACCCGCGACAGCCACACGCCGGACTCCGACGGGCCGCAGGTGGACGTGGAGGTGCTGAGCGAGCTGGGGAACTCGCTCATCCAGCGCACGCTGCGCGCGGGGGCCGCCTACGGCTACCAGAACAACGACCTGCGGCAGACGGTGCTGCAGGTGAGCGACGCGTTCTCGATCTCGCGCGGCGACGTGACGACAACGTTCGGGGTGGGGGCGGACTTCTTTGCCTTCGACCAGCGCTACCTGCCGGGGTCGCGCGGCGCGTACGAGTTCTCCAGCATGGACGGGCTGCGGGCCAACGCGCCGTCGCACTACGAGATCAACCTGCTGGCGCCGGGTGAATCGGAGTCGGTGGATCTGACGGTGATCCAGCCGGCGGTGTTCGCGCAGAACGAGCACAACTTTGCCGGCGGGCTGCGCATGTACTACGGCATGCGCATCGACATGCCGTTCTTTCCCCGGGGCCCCGAGGCCAACGACGCAGTGGCCGAGGCGTTCAACCTGCAGACGGACCGGCTGCCCACGGGCAAGCTGCTGTGGTCGCCGCGGCTGGGCTTCAACTGGCAGAGCACGCACCCGCGCTACCTCACCCAGTTCCGCGGCGGCTTCGGGATGTTCACCGGGCGGCTGCCGTACGTGTGGCTGGCGAACGCGTACGCCTACACGGGCTCGCGCTCCATCCTGCTTACCTGCGACGGGGCCAACACGCCGGACTTCGATCCCGCCGCCCCCGCCCCCACTACCTGCCGCAACGGGGCGGGGCCGCAGCAGTCGGGGCAGGCGACGGTGGTGGGATTCGACCGGGCGTTCCGCTACCCGCGCGAGTACAAGGTCTCCCTGGCGCTGGACCAGCGGCTGCCGTGGGGGCTCACGGCCATGGGCGAGGCGCTGATCGTACAGACGCAGGCCCAGGTGATCATCCGCGACCGCAACCTGGAAGGCAGGGCGGCCGACGACGATGACTACTACAAGACCTTCGGGCAGCGGGTGACGTACGGCGACGCGGTGAGCCCCAACGGCTACCGGCAGCGGCGTATGCTTCCGCAGTACGGCCACGTGCTGGTGATGGGGAACGAAAAGACCAGCGGGTTCGCGCACGCCGTCACGCTGGGGCTGGAGAAGGAGCTCGGGGACCGGCTGACGGTGGGCGGCTCGTACACCTTCAACCATTCCGACGATACGCAGAGCCTGCGATTGGGCGACGCGCTGATGAACTTCGGCACCAACGCCACGGGGCCCACCCCCAACGACCCCAGCCGCAGCGCCTCGTCGTTCGAGCGGCCGTGGAAAACGCTGGGCTACCTGCGCGGAACGCTGCCGGAGCGCATGGGCGGGTCGCAGCTCTCGGTGATGTACGTGGCGCAGGCCGGCAACGTGTACTCGTACGTATACGCCGACGACATCAACGGCGACGGGTACCCCGGGGTGGGGCTTCCGCTGGACGCGGGGAACGACCTTCTCTTCGTCCCGTACCTGGCGTCGGACCTTCCCGCCAGCATCTCGTCCATCATCTTCATGCAGCAGCTGATGGAGCTGGACCCCTGCCTGAAGCGGGTTCGCGGGGCGATCATGGGGCGCAACAGCTGCCGGGCCCCGGCCTCGCACCGGGTGGACCTGAAGGTGGTGCAGCCCGTGCAGCTGCGCCGCATGCGCCTGGAGGTGCAGGGGACGGTGGTGAACGCCCTGAACCTGCTGAACTCCGAGTGGGGACGGGTGGTCGAGGTGGCGCCGCGGGTGCCGGTGCTGGCGCTGGGGCCGCAGCGCGAGGGGGTGATCCCCGGCAACCCGCCCACGGTGGACCGCCTCTCGCGCGCCACGGTGCGCTACGTGGGCCCGCTGGCGCGCGACCCGGAGACCGGCGCGCTGCGCGCGGCGCTCCCCGGCATCGTCCTGGGCCCGGAGTCGCAGTGGCAGGCGCAGGTGGGGGTGCAGGTTTCCTTCTGATCGGCGGGCCGCCGAGCGCAGCCGCCGCCCGGATGTGAATCGCCACGGGTACGAAGGTACGGGGTACGAAGGTACGTGAGGGACGACTCCGTACTTTCGTACGCTCGTACTTTCGTACCCACGCACCTTCGTACCCTCGTACCGTCCTCCCGCGCATGGTCCGGAGTTTGCGCCCGCGGGGGGCATGGCTGAACCCAACTTCATAGAGCGCCGCAAGTCCAACCGCGACCGCCGTGGCAAGCCCGGCCCGCGCCCGCCGCGCTTTTCGATCCTCCCGCTGCTGCTGGTGTTCGGGGCGCTGGCGGTGCTGAGCGGCATCTTTTCGCCGACGCGCGCCAAGACCATTCCCTACAGCGAGCTCAAGAACCGCATCAGCGACCGCCAGGTGAAGGAGGTGTTCATCAGCGCCACCAGCATCGACGCGGTCCCCGACACCCTCATCAGCAAGGGCAACGGGCCCGACCGCTGGCGCGCCACCCTTCCCGGCGTGGAAGACAAGCAGCTGATCGAGCTGCTGGAGGCGCGCAACATCCCCTACTCCGGCGTGGGACAGGGGCGGTGGGGCGCGCTGCTGGTGTGGATGTTTCCGCTGCTGCTGATCGTGGGCTTCTGGGTGTTCATGTTCCGGCGGATGAACCCCACGCAGGGGGTGCTGACGGTCGGAAAGAGCAAGGCCCGCATCGTGGGCGAGGAAGGGACGGGCGTTACCTTTGGCGACGTGGCGGGGGTGGACGAGGCGCGGGTGGAGCTGCAGGAGGTGGTTGAGTTCCTCAAGACCCCCGACAAGTTCGCCAAGCTGGGCGCCAAGATCCCCAAGGGCGTCCTGCTCGTCGGACCGCCGGGGACGGGCAAGACGCTGCTGGCGCGGGCGGTGGCGGGCGAGGCGGGGGTGACCTTCTTCTCCATCTCGGGCGCCGAGTTCGTGGAGATGTTCGTGGGCGTGGGCGCGGCGCGGGTGCGCGACCTGTTCGCGCAGGCCAAGGCGCAGGCGCCCTGCATCATCTTCATCGACGAGCTGGACGCGCTGGGCAAGGCGCGCTCGCCGGGCGGCCTGCTGGGCGGCAACGACGAGCGCGAGCAGACGCTGAACCAGCTGCTGGTGGAGATGGACGGGTTCGACCCGCGCATCGGCGTCATCATCATGGCGGCCACCAACCGCCCGGAGATCCTGGACCCCGCGCTGCTGCGGGCGGGGCGCTTCGACCGGCAGGTGCTGGTGGACCGGCCCGACTGGCAGGGGCGGCTGGAGATCCTGAAGATCCACAGCAAGGGGATCGCGCTGGAGGAGGGGCTGGAGCTGGAGCGCATCGCCCGCCGCACTCCGGGGTTCGTGGGCGCCGACCTGGCCAACCTGCTGAACGAGGCGGCGCTGCTGGCGGCGCGGCGAGACAAGTCGGCGGTGGGGATGCTGGAGATCGACGAAGCCGTCGACCGCATCATCGCCGGGCTGGAGAAGAAGAACCGGCTCATCAACGACAAGGAGCGGACGATCGTCGCCTACCACGAGGCGGGGCACGCCATCGTGGCCGAGCGGGTGCCCACGGCCGACCCGGTGCACAAGATCTCCATCATCCCCCGCGGCGTGGCGGCGCTGGGGTACACGCAGCAGCTGCCCACGGAGGACCGGTACCTGCTCACCAAGCAGGAGCTGATGGACCGCATCGCGGTGCTGCTGGGCGGGCGCGTGGCCGAGGAGATCGTGTTCAACGAGATCAGCACGGGCGCGGGGAACGACCTGGAGCGGGTGACGGAGCTGGCGCGCAGCATGGTGACGGAGTACGGGATGTCGCGCGAGCTGGGGCCGGTGAACCTGGCGGGCCCGCGGCGCGCGCAGTTCCTGAACGCCGACGGCGGCGCCCCCGCGCAGCGCAACTACAGCGAAGAAACGGCGCGGGAGATCGACGGCGAGATCCGCGGGCTGATCGACGGCACCTACGAGCGCGTGCGCCGGCTGCTGACGGCCGATCGCGACGTGCTGGAGGTGCTGGCGCGGCGGCTGCTGGAGAAGGAGGTGGTGGACGAGGGCGAGCTGCGCGAGATCATGGGCCTGCCCCCGCGCACGCACGAGCCCTCGCCGGAGCGCGTGGTAGAGACGCCGCCCCCGTCGCCGCTGGGCGACACCCAGGCCGCGGCGGCCGTGGTGGTCGATCCGCCCGACGCGCCGCTCTCGATCAGCGTGGTGCCGCCCTCCGCCCCCGCGGCCGACGCGGACGCCACGCAGCTGGACACGTCGACGGCGGCCTCCGAGCCGACGAAGCCGACCCGAAGCCGGAGGAAACGGTGAGCAAGGACCCGCGCTACGAGGACAAGAGCCCGCACTCCGTCGACGAGCAGAGCCAGCCCGAGCCGGAGCGGCCCGTGACGCCGACGGAGAAGCGGCTGGACGGGCCGGAGGACAAGCCGTCGCAGGCGGAGGGGGAGCGGGACGAGGGTGACGGGGTGAACGGGTGAACGGGTGAACGGGTGACGGGGTGACGGGGTGACGGAGTGATGAAGGGCCCGGCGTGATGCCGGGCCTTTTTTCGTGCCGGGCTGGAAGGGCGAATGAATTCGCGGCAACAACCACACGAATTCCGCCTTCGCGGAATGGAGGGCTCGACGTGGGAAAAGGGTGTGGTGGGCGTGGTGGGATCGGGGTTGGGTCGGCGGGACTCGGCGGCAACCGGGGTCTCGCTCCGAACGCTCGGGTCGCGTTCTCCCTCCCCCGCGCAGTTTGCGGGGGAGGGCCGGGGAGGGGGGCGCCCGCCGTGCGCACCACTGCCTCCCCTACGCGCACTCCCGCACTCCCGCACTCCCGCACTCCCGCACTCACGCACTCACGCACTTTCGCACTTCCTCCCTCGATGCAACGCTTTCTGCAGATCGTACCGTCTTGAGGGTGAGCGCGAGACAAACCCCGGCCTGGTGACCCGTTGCACGCTGCCGCTGCCGATCCGCTGGTGCCCCGTCTGCGGGGCGACGACCCCGAGGCGCGGCGCGCGCTGTTCGAGCGCGAGGGGCCGCGCGTGTGGTCGCTGGTCTACCGCATCTGCGGGGACTACGACACGGCGCAGGACGTGACCCAGGAGACGTTTCTGGCCGCCTTTCGCAAGATCGGCGGGTTTGGCGGGACGGGAACGCTGCGCGGATGGCTGGGCCGCATCGCCATCAACCTGCTGCGCGACCAGCGGAGGACGGAGCGGCGCCGCAGCGAGACACTGATCCGCTTTCCCACGCCCGAAAGCGCCGATGCGCGCACGGGCGAGCCGTTCGTGCAGCGGCGGGTGAACGCGGCGGTGGACGCGCTGGGCGAAAAGCTGCGCGTCGTTCTGCTGATGCACGACGTGGAGGAGTACACGCACGAGGAGATCGCGCAGGCGCTGGGGATTGCACCCGGCTCGTCGCGCGCGCGCCTTTCCCGCGCCCGCGCGCTGCTGCGCGACGCGCTGGCGGACCTGGCCCCGGAGGATGCCCGATGATGGACGACGACGACCGCGCGCCCGACGAGGTGCGCCGCGCCCTGGCCGGCTACCGTCCCCCGCCGCCCATGCCCGCGGAGGAGATGTGGGCGGCGATCGAGGCGGGGATGGGCGCCGCGGATCCCCATCCGCCGATCCCGCTCTCGCCATGGACGCGACGCATCCGGCCGCGGGTGGTGACGGCGCTGGCGGCGTCGCTGGCCCTCTTCGTCGCGGGGACGGGGGTGGGCTTCGGCGTGGCGCGGGCGCGCGGCGATGCGTCTGCCGCGGAGCGCGGGGCGGACGGCGGCGCGGCGGAGGCGCCGGTGCTGTACCGCGTCACCTGGTTCTGAAGGAGTGGGGATGATGATCTCGATCAGCCGGTTCGCGCTGGTGTGCGGGGTGCCGCTGCTGCTTTCGGCTTCTGCCGCGCCGGCGGCGCAGGGGACGTGCGGCGCGGGGCAGGCGCGCGGGCACCTGGGGGTGCAGATCGCCTGCGACTGCACGGTGAACTCGGCGCCCTCGGCGGCGCGGCCGTGGCGCTTTCGCTCAGCCATCGTGGTGGACGAGGTGGACGCAGGCGGCCCCGCGGACGGCCTGCTGCGCCCGGGCGACGCCATCGTGGCCATCGACGGTGCGCCGGTGACGGAGGCGGATGGCGCGCGGCGGCTGTGGGAGGTGCGGCCCGGCGCGTCCGTGCGCCTGTCGATCGAGCGCGGCGGGCGGCGGATGGACATTACCCTGCGCGCGGCTGCGGTCTGCGCGGACGACCCGCGCGCCATCGGATCGTACGCGCCGCGCGTGGTCGTCGGCGGATCCGTCACCGGCGCGGCACCGGGGCAGCAGACGCCCGCGCCGGAGGCGGTGCCGGGCCCGCCCTCATCCACTCCCGTGCCGGTGCCGATGACGCCCGACCTGCAGCCGGAGGGGTGGCTGGGGTTCGGGCTGGCGTGCAACCAGTGCGGCTGGGCGCGCGAGGGGGGCGACGCGGCGCCGTACTGGGAGTCCGAGGCGGAGCCCATCCTCTACACGGTGCAGCCCGGCAGCCCCGCCGCCCGCGCCGGCCTTCGCGAGGGCGACGTGCTGACGCACGTGGGCGCGGACGCCATCACCTCGCGCGAAGGCGGGCGCGCGCTCGGCGCGGTGCGGCCGGACGAGCGGCTGCCCCTCCGCGTCCGCCGCGGCGGGCGGGTGATCGAGGCCACGCTCGTCGCCGGGCGCCGACCCGCCGCGGCCGCGCCGCCCGCGGTGCGCTACGCGGGGCAGGTAGGAGATGTGCGCGTGGAGCTGAGCGGCGCGGCGCCCTCTGACGTGTCGGTGGACGAGGCGACGGGGGAAATGTCCATCACCATCAACGGCACCACCGTCCGCCTGCGTCCCCGCGACTGAATCCCGCGGCCTCCCCCGGCGATTGAAATCACGGCTGGGGAAACGCGATGTCCGCCTGCGCGGACCGTCCCTGCCGCACGAGACACCGGCGCCTCCCTCAGGATGACGGAGTTTTCGTCGAAGTAGAAACACGGGTGTGCATCCCCGCGCATCCGCATCCCCATCCAACGAAAGCGCTGGATCATGCACATCTCCCGAATGGCGGGGGTAGCCGCCGCATTGCTGTTTTCCGCCACCACACAGGCGCAATCCACGGTGGCGTTCGTGGACGTGAACGTGGTGACCATGCGGCAAGAGCGGGTCCTCCCCCGCCGCACGGTGCTGGTGCGCGACGGGCGCATCGTGGCCATGGGGCCGGCGGACAGCGTGGCCGTGCCCGATGATGCCGTCCGCATCCCCGGCGGCGGGGCGTACCTCATGCCCGGCCTGGCCGACATGCACGCGCACCCGGTGGATCCCCTTCTCCATCCGATCTACCTCTCGTATGGCGTCACCACGGTGCAGTACCTGAACGCCTATGACGAAGTGCTCGGGTGGTCCGCGGAGGGGCCCGCGCCGCGCATTGAGGCGTGCGCCGGGCCGGTGAATGGGGTGCACTCGGCGGTGGAGGCGCGGCGGACGGTGGCGGCGCACGCGGCGACGGGATTTCGCTGCATCAAGATCTACGACGACATCTCCGCCGAGGCATACACCGCGCTGGTGGACGAGGCGCGGAGCCGTGGGATGCGCGCGCTGGGGCACATCCCCCGCAACCTGGGGTGGCGCGACCTGCTCGCGGCGCGCCCCGCGGCGGTGGCGCACGCGGAGGAGTTTCTGTACTCGCCCATCGAGTCGCAGGCGGACGTCGACAGCATCGTGGCGGGGATGCGCGCCGGAGGGATCGCGCTGATCACCACGCTCACGAACTACGACCTGATCTCGCGGCAGCGGGTGGACCTGGACGCGCTGCTGGCGGCGGACCTGCGGACAGTGCCGGCGGTGGAGCGCCGCACCTGGGCGGCGGGGCGCAACCGCTACCTGCGCATGACGGGGCCCATCCCCACGCAGCGGCGGCTGCTGGGCTTTCAGCGCGTGCTGGTGCGGCGGATGGCGGAGGCTGGCGTGACGGTGCTGCTGGGGACGGACACGGGAAACAACTTCGTGCTCCCGGGCGCCAGCGTGCACGACGAGCTGGCGCAGCTGGTGCGCGCGGGGCTGTCTCCGTACCAGGCGCTGCGCGCGGCGACGGTGGCGCCCGCCGCGTTCCTGGGCGATGCGGACGGGGCGGGAACGGTGGCGGTGGGCGCGCCCGCGGACCTGCTGCTGGTGCTGGGCAACCCGCTGGACGACGTGGCGAACGCCGCGCTGATCGCGGGGGTGATGCGCGGCGGGCGCTGGCTCTCCGCGGACTCGCTGCGGGCGATGCGCGCCTCGGTTGTGGCGGCCTTGGAGTCGGAGGCGGAACTGGTGCGGGTGATGGAGGCCGATGGGCTG
>DASTVC010000275.1:0-3411 GCA_035759295.1 Longimicrobium sp.
GCAAACGGCAGTCCGAACAGGACCCCGCAGCCGACACTGAACAGGTTCCTCTCTCTTTTCTCGACATCCGGGCGCATCATCAGCCGGTCCGGGGTGCGTGTGCGGGATCGAACGGCCCGTGCGCCGTCTCGCGGAAAGAGCTCGCCAGGATCACGCTCATGTTCATATCCGCCCCTGAAAACGCAAGGGCCAGGGGCGCGGTCCACCGGGCGGGCCGGTGGTCGCATCTCTACGCGCAATCGCCAGCGGCGTTTCGGCATCGGGCGTCGCGCGGTAGATTGGCGCGCGCCGCTCCGCATCGACACGAACGTACATCCGCCGGTTCAGCATGCCCGTAGAGAAGCCCGAAAAGACCCGCGACCGCCTGTACCTGATCGACGGCTACGCGCTCATCTACCGCGCGTTCTTCGCGATGATCTCGCGGCCGCTGGTGTCGGGAAAGGGCGAGAACACCTCGGCCGCGTGGGGGGTCGCGCGGTTCCTCATCAAGGTCTTCGAAAAGCACGGCCCCGACTACCTGGGGATGGTGTTCGACGCGGGCGACAGCGAGCGCGTGCAGATGTACCCCGAGTACAAGGCCACGCGCGAAAAGATGCCCGACGAGCTGGCGCTTTCCATCCCCCGCATCCGCGAGCTGGTGGAGGCGTTCAACGTCCCCGTCCTCGAGCTGCAGGGCTACGAGGCGGATGACGTCATCGGCACGCTGGCGGCAAAGGCGGTGGACCAGGGGCTGGAGACCGTCATCATCAGCGGCGACAAGGACTTCTACCAGCTCATCCGCCCCCACGTCGCGTTGCTGAATCCCGGCCGCGGCAGCCCCACGGCGGTGGAAGAGGAGTGGGTGGATGAGCGGAACGCCAACGAGCGCCTGGGCGTGCCGCCGAAGCACGTGGTCGACTACCTGGGGCTGATCGGCGACAGCAGCGACAACGTGCCCGGTGTGAAGGGGATCGGCCCCAAGACGGCCATCCAGCTCATCGAGGAGTACGGCGCCATCGAGAACCTCCTCCAGCACACCGCGGAGATCAAGAGCAAGCGGGCCCGTGAGGCGCTGGAAGCTTTCGCCGCCGACGCGCTGCTGTCCAAGCGGCTCGTCACCATCCGCGAAGACCTGCCGGTCGATCTCGATCTCGAGGCCCTGAAGTGCCGCGAGCCGGACCGCGCGCGGCTCAAGGACCTGTTCTTCGACCTGGAGTTCCACTCGCTCATCCGCGACTTCACGGGCGTGGCGCCGGCGGGGAGCACGACGGAAGCGGCGCGGCCCTCCAACCGGCTGGAGGCGACGTACACGCTCCTCTCGACCACGCAGGAGGTGCTGGATCTCGTCGCGAAGGCGCGCGCGGCGGGGCGGTTCGCGGTGGATACGGAGACGGACAACACCGACCCCATGCGCGCCACGCTGTGCGGCATCTCGCTGGGCGTGGACGTGGGCCAGGCGTACTACCTCCCCTTCCGCCACCGCACCCGCGGCCCCGACCAGGGCGACATGCTGGGTGAGCTGATGCCCCCGGTGCCCAGGGACGGGCCGGGATGCGAGGTCGTCGCCAACCTGCCGGACCTGCACGGCGAGGCCATGCGCCCGCTGCTGGAGCTGCTGGAGGACGACTCCGTCAAGAAGGTCGGCCAGAACCTGAAGTACGATTTCCTCGTCTTCCGCCGCGAGGGGATCACGCTGCGGGGGATCGACTTCGACACCATGATCGCCAGCTACGTGCTGGATCCCGGCCGCCGCGAGCACGGGCTGGATTCCCTCGCCCTTCAGCACCTGGACCACCAGACCATCACCTACGACGAGGTGGCGGGGAAGGGAAAGGCGCAGGTCCCGTTCGCCGAGGTGCCGCTGGAGTCCGCCTGCACCTACGCGGCGGAGGATGCCGACATCGCGCTGCGGCTGGCGGAGAAGTTCGGGCCGGAGATGGAGAGCCTGCACCTCGATCCGCTCTTCCGCGACATCGAGATGCCCCTCGTCCACGTGCTGGCGGAGATGGAGTGGAACGGCATCCGCATCGACGAGCCGTTCTTCCGCCGCATGGGCGAGGAGCTGCGCACCGCGCAGAAGTCGCTGGAGGGGCAGATCTACGTGGAGGCGGGCGAGGAGTTCAACATCGGCTCCACGCCGCAGCTGCGCGAGATCCTGTTCGGCAAGCTGGGCCTTCCCATCATCAAGAAGACCAAGACGGGCGCTTCGACGGACGTGGACGTGCTGCAGGCGCTGGCGGCGCGCGGGCATCCGCTCCCCACGCTGCTGATGCAGTACCGGCAGATCGACAAGCTGCGCGGCACCTACGTCGACACGCTGCCGCACGCGGTGAACCCGGAGACGGGGCGCATCCACACCTCGTTCAGCCAGACCATCGCGGCCACGGGGCGCCTGTCGTCCAGCGACCCCAACCTGCAGAACATCCCCATCCGCACCGAGATGGGCGCGGAGATCCGCCGCGGCTTCATCCCCGCGGAAGGGCACCGCTTCGTCAGCGCCGACTACTCGCAGATCGAGCTGCGCATCCTGGCCCACTACTCCCGCGACGAGGCGTTCGTCGAGGCGGTTCGCGCGGGGCTCGACATCCACAAGCAGACGGCCAGCATCGTCTTCGGCGTGCCGCTGGAATCGGTGACCAAGGAGATGCGCGACCGCGCCAAGACGGTGAACTTCGGCATCATCTACGGGCAGGGGCCGTTCTCGCTGGGCAACCAGCTGGGGATCAGCAACGCGGAGGCAAAGGAGTTCATCGAGGAGTACTTCCGCCGCTTCCCGGGCGTCCGCCGCTACCTGGACGAGCAGGTGGAGCTGGCCAAGGCGCGCGGCTACGTGGAGACGCTCACCGGCCGCCGGCGCTACCTGCCGGAGCTCAAGTCGCGCAACTGGAACATCCGCGCGTTCGGCGAGCGCGCGGCCACCAACGCGCCCATCCAGGGCACCGCCGCGGACCTCATCAAGATCGCCATGATCCGCATCCAGGACGACCTGCACGCCGGCGTGGTCCCCGCGAAGATGCTGCTGCAGGTGCACGACGAACTCCTCTTCGAGACGCCGATCGGCAGCGAGCCCGCCGTGCGTGAGTTCGTCCGCGAGCGGATGGAAGGCGCCGCGCAGCTGGAGGTGCCGCTGAAGGTGGAGGGCGGCGTGGGGGACAACTGGCTGGAGACGAAGTAGGGAAGTGATGGAGTGCGTGAGTGCGTGAGTGCGTGAGTGCGTGAGTGCGTGAGTGCGTGAGTGCGTGAGTGCGTGAGTGGAAAGTAGACACGTAGTCCGCCTCCAGGAGCGAATGAATTGAGGGTTGGTCATAAATCAGGAAACTAAGCCGCGCCAAGAGAAAACTCTTGACGCGGCAGGCACTTGCGCGGACCGTGTGGTTTGTCGAGGACCAACACACCCGTTCAAGGAGGCCTGCCATATGTGTACGCGGGATC
>DASTVC010000276.1:0-3140 GCA_035759295.1 Longimicrobium sp.
TGGTTTCAGTAGCTCTCGCAGCCGATGCCGTTGCCGTCCTGGTCAAGGCGGTGCGGATCGGGGCCGGTCACGCGGACGCGATGGCGAATGTCGCTGCAGTCCAGGTCTACGCCATTCCAGGCCGGATACTCACTCAGGCCGTCGGTCGCCGACCGGTCGGGGATCGGCTCAGGTGGGGGCGGGGTCGCCGCCGGGTCCACCGGGGAGGGCGGCGGCAGGGGCGCGGGCGCTTCAGCAGGTACAGTCGGATAATTCCGCGGGATTGTCTGTACGTGCGAGCCGCTGCCCGATCCCGCCAGATAGCCCACGCCGAGAGCTCCCATGAGCGCGGCTGGAATCCAGTGCCTCTTCATCGCTTGCTTTGCCGGGTCATGTGTACGGCAAGGCTGCTCCTTCGGCAGCCGATCAGCCTTGAATCATTGTCGGACAGGTGCTCACGGGTTTCGCGTCACTGGTCCAGATACCACGTCTTGCGCTCGCTGTTGAACGACGCGGTGAATCCGTTGTCGTAGTAGTCGCCGAAGGAGATCTCGTAGTAGACAGTGCCCTCCTCCGAGCGCTGGGGGAGATACCGCAGCGGGCCGTACTCCGTGGCCGGGGTCGCGATGCCCGCGGCCTGGAGCGTGGGCGGATAGTCGCCGTGCGTCTGGCGGTACTGCTCCAGCGCGGGCGCGATCTGGGCGTGCAGGCGGGCCACGCGGTCCTGCTCGGCCTGGCTGAAGCGCGGCGGCATCGCCATGCAGCACGCCAGCACGGCCGCCGTGGACGCGGCTCCGGCGCCCACGGCGATGCGGGAGATCCGTCCGTCCACAATCAGCACCACCAGCGCGCATAAGCCCGAAAGCAGGGCCGCCGCGCCGAAGATGAAGATCAGCCCCGTGCCGATCAGCGGATCCATCCGTACCTTCCTGGGCGTCGAGGTTCAACGTGGCCAGACATGCGTATCGCCATCTCTCCGTTTGCCGGGCGGCACTTCTACGTGCGGCGGCCACGAAAGGTTCGGCGGCGGCGAAACGCTTGCCCCGGCCGGGCCGGGAACGCAGGATAGGCGGTGGATGCGGACGAAACCAGCGTTTTCCGGCTGCGTTGCTGCGCGCCGGGCTTCGGGATGACACCCTCGGTCTCCCTCGACCACAGACGAGCAATCCATGACCGACACTCTCGTCACCCCGCGGCCCGTCGCGCCGGCGATGGAACCGGCGATGCCGGCGGCCAGGCCGCAGCGGCTGCTGTCGCTGGACGTGTTCCGCGGCCTGACGGTGGCGGCCATGCTCCTGGTGAACAACCCGGGAACGTGGAGCGCCGTCTACCCCCCGCTGGAGCACGCGGAGTGGAACGGCTGGACGCCCACCGACCTCATCTTTCCGTTCTTCCTGTTCATCGTGGGCGTGTCGATGGCCTTCTCCATCGTCCCGCGGCTGGAGCGGGGGGACGCACCGGGGCGGCTGTTCGGCAGGGCGGCGAAGCGGGGGGCGATCCTCATCGGGCTCGGCCTGCTGCTGGCGGCGTTTCCGTACTACACGCTGGACCTGGCGCACCTGCGCTTTCCCGGCGTGCTGCAGCGGATCGGGCTCGCGTTCACGCTCGCGGCGGCGGTCGTGCTCTTCCTTCGCCCGCGCGCGCAGGCCGCGGTGACGGCGGCGCTTCTGCTGGGCTACTGGGCGGCGATGATGCTGATTCCCGTGCCCGGCGGGCGCGCGGGCGACCTGGGCAGGGACGGCAGCCTGGCCGCGTACGTGGACCGGATGATCCTGGGCACCAACCACCTGTGGGCGTCGGCCAGGACGTGGGACCCGGAGGGGCTGCTGAGCACGCTCCCCGCCGTGGCGACGGTGCTGCTGGGGGTGTTCGCGGGGCGGTGGATGCGGTCGGACCGGTCGCCGTCGGACCGGCTCGTGGGGCTGTTCCTGGCGGGGAACGCGGGGCTGGTGATCGGCCTGATCTGGAACGCGGCGTTCCCCATCAACAAGAACCTGTGGACGAGCTCGTACGTGGTGTTCACGGGGGGAATGGCGCTGCACACGCTGGCGGTGTGCTACTGGCTTGTGGACGTGCGCGGCCGGCGGCGCTGGGCCATGCCCTTCGCGTGGTTCGGGATGAACGCCATCTTCGCGTTCTTCTTCTCCGGCGTGATGGCGCGGCTGCTGAACCTGATCAAGGTCGACGGGCGCGCGCTGAAGGAGGTGATCTTCAAGTCCGCCTTCGACTCGTGGCTCCCCGCGCACGACGCGTCGCTGGCGTTTGCCCTCTGCTTCGTCGCGCTGTGGACGGCCATCGTCTGGGCGATGCACCGGCGCCGGTGGTACCTCAAGGTGTGAAGCGCCGGAATCGGGTCGATCGACCTCGAAAACAACGGCGTCGCGCGGCGCGCGGACCCCTCACCCCCGGCCCCTCTCCCGCAAACTGCGCGGGAGAGGGGTGACGCGTTTTCTGGGGATGCGTGCCGCCGCAGACTGGCCTCGCCCTGGGCAGTCGAAGCCGCGGCTGAAAAAGCGGTAAGCCCCGCCAACTGCGCGGGGCTTCAACCGATCCATCGGGTGTGCACTCACGATCGGTGTGGGCACGAGCCCGTCCGCGCAGGCGGACATCGCGTCTTCCCAGCCGCGAATTCATTCGCCACTGTGACGCGTTCGGAGGCTACGGCTCGACGATCAGCGTGCCGCGGTGGCCGGCGTCGGCGTGGGGGACGCAGGCGAACGGGTAGGTGCCGGGCGGGAGATCGACACGGATCTGCCACGACTGACCCGGCTCCGTGAGATACGGGCTGTCCGGGGGAAGCTGGACGCCGGGCGTGTCGCCGTTGAAGTGCGTGAACGACACGTTGTGGTGGGCGTCGCCGTCCGCCATCCGGAAGCGGATCAGGTCCCCCCGCCGCGCGTGCACCTCTCGCGGATCGAACTCGCCGGACGCGCCTCCCTGGGTCGTGCGCATCTGAACCACGCGCATGGTGGCCTCCACCCACTCCGTCGCGACGGGGCCGGCCGGCTGCGTCTGCGGGAACGGGCAGGGCGCGCACGCAGCGAGCGCGCAGAGAACCACCGCGGCGGCCAGAGCGCGAATCGTCCGCATCATCCCCCGGAAGCCAGCGCGAAGACGTTGTCCGAAATCCGCAGCATTCTGTTCGCCTGCATGGCGAATCC
>DASTVC010000277.1:0-3535 GCA_035759295.1 Longimicrobium sp.
CTCACACCCTCACACCCTCACACCCTCACACCCTCACACCGCCCCCCGCCCCAGTCTCTCCCGCAGCCACTCCGCCGCGTAATCGATCGCCGGCGGCGGCAGGATGTGCCCCGCGTTCCACCATTTTAGCTCCTTCGGCTCGCCCGCGGCGTCGAACAGGCGCTGGGCCTGCTCGGGGCGCATCGTCCGATCTCCCGTGCCGTGCACCATCAGCAGGGGGCGGCCGCGCAGCTTGCGGACGGCGCGCACCGGGTCCGCCACGGCGCGCGCAACGGCGCTCAGCGGCGTCCCCGCGGGCAGGTCGCCGCCGGCGGCCAGGACCACGGCGCGCACCGCGGGATCGTCCGCCGCCGCCATCACGGCGAGGAAGGAGCCCAGCGAGTAGCCGGCCACGGCCGTGCATTCCCGGTCGATCTCGGGCCGCGCACGCAGGTAGCCCAGCGCCAGCCGGCACTCCTCGCGCGCCGTGCGCCAGATGCTGACGAGCGCCAGCGGGTTGCGCGCCGCCTGCGCCTGCAGCGGATCCGCGCGCGTGCCGTGCAGCGGCAGGTCGATGGACAGGCTGGCGATGCCGTGCCGCATGAGGGATCCGCCCACCCCCTCGGCCACGTGCTCCTTGCGCGACGAGTAGCCGTGCAGCAGCAGCACGCCCGGCGCAGGCACCGGCTCGCGCGGCAGAAGCAGGATGCCGGGAATGGCCTCGCCCCCCGCGTGGAACTCCAGCACGATGCGCCGCCCCGCGGGCAGCGCCTGTTCCGAGTGCGTGGTCTGGTGGATCCGCGTCGTCACTCCATCACCCGTGTCACCTTGTCACCCGCTCACCCGTTCACCACCGCCGGGGGCAGAAACGATGCCGCCGCCCGGCGCGGCGGACCCGATTGCGGGAACGGCGGGTAACCGGCTATCCTGAGTGGATTTCCGCGACTACCCATCGATCCCGTCCATGCGCACCATCCATCGGTTCGCCCTGCTCCTTCCCCTGCTGGCCGCGTGCGGCACGGGCCCGCTGGACCCCGGCGCCTTCACCCTCGAAGGCAGCTGGCTGGGCACCGCGTACCCGCTGGAGCTGTCGTTCGATCTGGAGCAGGACGGCGACAACAACGTCACCGGCACCGGGCAGCTGCGCGGGCTCCAGGAGATGCTGGAGACCGTCATCGACCCCGACGACGAAACCAAGGTCGACACGGTCTCCATCGACACCGTCGTCACCGGCACGGTGGAGTTCGACGTCGCCGGCGACTGGGACCACCCCAACTTCGAGCTCGATCTCACGAGCGAGGGGTACGCCGCCGCCGTCTACGACGCCGCCTTCGTGGACCAGGACTCCGTCCGCGGCTCGCTGCAGGGCTCCGGCTTCAGCAACCCGACCATCGTCATCACCCGCCAGTCCACCCAACCGTGACCTCCATGCACCCGCGGCGCTGGATCGCCGCCGCCGCCCTGGCCATGCTGGCCGCGCCCGCCGCCGCGCAGGACACCCTTCCCACCCCCGCGCCCGTGGACGTGCCGGCGCTGGAGCCCGCCGCGCTGTCGCTGGCCGGCGCGGAGTGCCAGGGCGTGGCGCGCTACCTGAACGTGCGCGGCGTGGGGAGCGCGCAGCTCTCCCCCGACGGGCGCGAGCTGCTGTACATCACCTCCACCACCGGCCAGCCCCAGCTGTGGATCGCCCCCGTGCGCGCGGACGGCCCGGCGGCGCCGCGGCAGATCACCTTTGGCGCCAACCGCGTGCAGTTCGCGCGATGGAGCCCGGACGGCCGCTGGATCGCGTACGGCACCGACCGCGGCGGCAACGAGCGCACGCAGTTCTTTCTCCTCTCGCCCGACGGCACGCGGGAGCGGGAGCTGACGCCGTCGGACGACTTCTTTCGCCTGTTCAGCGGATGGTCGCCGGCGGGAAGCCGCATTGCCTACGTGAGCAACGAGCGCAACGGCAACGACTTCGACCTGTACGTGATGGACCTGCAGGCCGACGGCCGCCCCGGCGCGCCGCGGATGGTCATGCAGGGCGCCGGCAACCTTTCCGTCGAAGCGTGGCGCCCGGACGGCGAGGCCATGGTGCTCAGCCAGGGGCGCGGCGAGGCGGACAACGACCTGTTCCTGCTGGACCTGCGCACCCGCAAGCTGGACACGCTCTTCATGCCCGCGCAGATGTCCAGCTACCGCGGCATCCAGTGGACGCCGGACGGCCAGGGCTTCTTCGTCGCCACCAACCACGAGCGCGATTTCGCCGGGCTGGCGCACTACCACGTCGGCGAGCCGGAGCTGCACTGGATGCAGCAGCCCGCGCACGACGTGGAATCTCTCGCGCTCTCGCCGGACGGGCGCTTCCTGGCGTACAGCGTGAACGAGGCAGGCTTCTCGCGGCTGGTGGTGCGCGACCTCCCCGGCAACCGCGACGTGCCGCTGGGCGATGTTCCGCGCGGCGTGATCAACGCGCTGGAGTGGGCGAAGGATGCGCCGCGCCTGGCGATTGCCCTCAGCGGCCCCGGCCTGCCGGGCGACGTGTGGATATACGACGCGTCCACCGGACAGACGGTCCGCGCCACGGAAAGCACGCTCGCCGGGCTGGACGCGGCCTCCTTCGTCGCCCCTGAGGCGATTACGATCCCTAGCTTCGACGGCGTAAGCATCTACGGGCTGCTCTACAAGCCGCGCGGCGCGGAGGGGCGGCGCCCGCCGGTGGTGATGATGCTGCACGGCGGCCCCACCTCGCAGGCGCGGCCGAACTTCGACGGCGTCAAGCAGTACCTGCTGGCGCGCGGCTACGCGGTGCTGGACCTGAACTTTCGCGGTTCCACGGGATACGGCCAGCACTTTACCCAGCTGGACAACAAGCGCCTGCGCCCCAACGCCGTGCGCGACATGCAGAGCGCCGTGGAGTGGCTGCGCGCGCGGAGCGACGTGGACGGCATGCGGGTGGCGGCCATGGGCGGGAGCTACGGTGGATACATGACGCTGGCCGCCGTGGCCCAGCTTCCGGAGCACTTCCAGGCCGGCGTGGATTTCGTGGGCGTCGCCAACTGGATCAGCGGGCTCGAGGATGCCTCGCCGCAGCTCAGGAACTCGGACCGCATCGAGTACGGCAACATCGACGATGCACAGGACCGCGCGTTCTTCACGGAGATCTCGCCGCTCAGCTACGCCGACCGCATCCGCAGCCCGCTACTGGTGGTGCACGGCGCCAACGACCCGCGCGTCCCCGTGGCCGAGGCCGACCAGATCGTCCGCGCCGTCCGCCACCGCCGCGGCGACGTGGAGTACCTGCGCTTTCCCGACGAAGGCCACGGCATCGCGAAGCTGCAGAACCGCATCACCGCGTACCAGCGCATCGCCCGCTTCCTGGACCGCGTGCTAGGGAATGAGGCGATGGTGTGCAGGGGACGGTGAGGGTGAGCGGGTGAGCGGGTGAGCGGGTGAGCGGGTGAGCGGGTGAGCGGGTGAGCGGGTGAGCGGGAAGGTAGGGTGCGGGATGGTGGGCCACCCCCCTCCCCGGCCTTCCCCCACAAACTGCGTGGGGGAGGGAGAACGGCAGCAA
>DASTVC010000278.1:0-10615 GCA_035759295.1 Longimicrobium sp.
CGCTTCGCGCAGTTCGCCCGGGAGGACGCGGGGCGACCGGAGCGCGCGGGCGAGGAGGCGCCGTCGCTGGCGGCGCGGCTCACGCTGCCCGAGCCGCGCCGCAGCTTCGGCGCGCGGGCGCGGCTGGCGCAGCTGGCGGCGGTCACGCGCGACGGCACCCGGCGCATCCTCCGGGGGGTGTGGTTCTGGATCCTGGCGGGCGTCTGCGTGTCGCTGGTGCTGATCATGGCCACGGAGCTGGGGACCATCTACGGCACCGAGACCTTTCCCGTCACCTACCAGGTGCTGGAGTTGCTGGGCGGGATGTTCGTGCTCTTTCTGGTGATCATCATCACCATCTACGCCGGCGAGCTGGTGTGGGAGGAGCGCGAGACGGGCGCCGCGCAGATCCACGACGCGCTCCCCGTCCCCACCTGGATCCCCTTCCTGGGCAAGACGCTGGCGCTGATCGCCATGTGCGCGGTGCTGCTGGCGGTGGCGATGCTGACGGGGATGCTGGTGCAGGCGGCCCACGGCTACTTCAAGTTCGAGCCGGGGCTGTACCTGCGCGACCTGTTCGGGATGGGGCTGCCCAACCTGGCGCTGCTGGTGGTGCTGATGATGACCATCCAGTCGCTGGTGAACCACAAGTACGTGGGGCACCTGCTGGCGGTGCTGTTCTGGGTGGGCGGGCCCATCCTGCAGTCCCAGCTGCTTCCCCACAACCTGTTCCTGTACTCTTCCGCGCCCGAGACCTTCTACAGCGACATGAACGGCTACGGCCACACGGTGCAGCCGTGGTGGTGGTACACCACGTTCTGGGCGGGTGTGGCGGTGCTGCTGGCGGTGCTGAGCAACCTGTTCTGGGTGCGGGGGATGGAGACGGCCGGCGAGTGGCGGATGCGGCTGGCCCGCGCGCGCTTCCGCCGCCCGGCGCTGGTTGCGTCCGCGCTCGCGCTGGCGCTGATCGTAGGGACGGGCGGCTTCATCATCTACAACACGGTGGAGCTGAACGACTGGAGCACGGGGGATGAGGGCGAGCGCATCACGGCGGAGTACGAGAAGGAGTACAAGAAGTACGAGACGCTGCCGCAGCCTCGCATTACCGCCGTCAACCTGGACGTGGACATCTACCCGGAGCGCCGCGACCTGAACCTGCGCGGCGTCTACCGCCTTGTGAACCGGAGCGCAGGCCCGATCGACCAGGTGCACGTGGACCTGCCGAACACGCTCCTCATCCGCCGGATGGAGCTGGGCGTGCCGGCGCGGCGCATCATCGCCGACAAGGAGAAGGGCTACTACGCATTCCGCCTGGCCCGCCCGCTGGCCTCGGGGGATTCCACGGAGCTGCGCTTCGAGGTGGCGCACGACGCGCGCGGGTTCGAGGACGAGCCGTCGTTCTTTCCCGTGGTGCAGAACGGCACCTTCTTCAACAACGAATACCTGCCGGGGATCGGCTACAACGCGCAAGGCGAGCTGGCCGACGAGGGCGCGCGCGAGCGGCACGGTCTGAAGCCGCGGCCGCGCGTGTTGGCGATCGGCGACCCGCGGGGCCGGGCGCGCAACTTCGTGTCGCGCGACGCGGACTGGATCCGCTTCGCGGCGACGGTATCGACGTCGGCGGACCAGACGGCGATCGCGCCGGGGCGGCTGGAGCGGCAGTGGCGGCGCGGCGACCGGCGCTACTACCGGTACGTGATGGACGTGCCGATGCTGAACTTCTACTCGTTCCTGAGCGCGCGGTACGTCGTCAAGAAGGACCGCTGGAACGGGGTGGAGATCGAGGTCTTCCACCACCCCGGCCACGAGTACAACGTGGACCGGATGATCAAGGCGGTGAAGGAGTCTCTGGACTACTACACGTACTGGTTCGGCCCGTATCAGCACAGCCAGGTGCGCATCGTGGAGTTCCCGCGCTACGCCGAGTTTGCCCAGTCGTTCGCGGGAACCATCCCCTACAGCGAGGGGATCGGCTTCATCGCCGACGTAAAGAAGGACGACATCGACTACCCGTTCTTCGTGACGGCGCACGAGGTGGCGCACCAGTGGTGGGGGCACCAGCTGGTGCCGGCGGACGTGCAGGGCGGCGCCATGCTGAGCGAGACGCTGGCGGAGTACGGCGCGCTGATGGTGATGGAAAAGGAGTATGGCCGCGGGCACATCGGCCGCTTTCTTCGCCACGAGCTGGACGGCTACCTGCAGGGGCGCACCACGGAGCGGCGCGCGGAGATGCCGCTGGCGCTCGTCGAAAACCAGCAGTACATCCACTACAACAAGGGCGCGCTGGCGATGTACGCGCTGCGCGACTACGTGGGCGAGGCGCGGGTGAACGGCGCGCTGCGGGCGTTCCTCACCGAGGCGCGGGGGATGCGCGGCCGCTATCCGACTTCGGAGGATCTGCTGCGCCACCTGCGCGCGGTGACGCCGGATTCGCTGCAGCCGGTGATCGAGGACCTGTTCGAGACGGTGACGCTGTGGGACCTGCGCGCCACGCGCGCGGAGGGCACGGACCTGGGCGACGGCCGCTACCAGGTGGACGTGACGGTGACGGGCCGCAAGCTGCGCGCGGGCCCGCTGGGCGACGAGACGCCGGAGCCGATGGACGACCTGGTCGAGCTCGGGGTGTACGGCGCGGACGACGAGGAGCCGATCTGGCTGCGGAAGGTTCGCTACGACGGCCGGCAGCGCACCTTTCGCATCGTGGTGGACGAGTGGCCGCGCCGCGCGGGGATCGATCCGCTGCACAAGCTGATCGACCGCGAGCTGGACGACAACGTGCAGGCCATCACCCGCCGCCCCGGCACCCCCGTCCCGCGCCGCACCTCCGCCGACAGCGCGCGCCGCGACAGCACCCGCAGGCCGCCGCGCGACACGGCGAACTGATCGGACGGAGCCCAAAAGGATCGGTGGGGTGTCGGATACGGCGGAGCCGGCGGAGTGGGATCATCCGCCGGCTCCGCCGTTTATCGTTGGGATTACGGGAGTTGACGCCGATCCGGGGACGCCGTGGGAGTGTCGGAAAACAGGTACGCGAGTTGGCGGTTCGCGGTTTTGAGGGGCGCGGGGAGGTTTTTAGCTTTGGGGCATCGTTGAAGGTTGCTTCTGGCGAACCTCGAACCCCGCGGTGAAAATGAGGCTTCCCGAACTGATCCGGCGGCTGGAGGACGACGGCTGGATGCGCGTGCGGCTGCGCGGCCCGCACCGGCAGTACATCCACCCCCAGAAGCGCGGCCTCCTCACCATCCGCCGGCACCTGGCCCACGAGCTGGCGCCGGACGCCGTGCACAGCGTGCTGCTGCAGGCGGGGGTGATGTCATGATGCGGCGCTACCTGATCGTCCTTCAGCCTACGCCCACCGGCTACTCGGCGTACTCGCCCGACCTGCTGGGCTGCGTGACCACCGGCCATACGCGCCAGGAGGCCGAGACCAACATCCGCGAAGCCGTGGAGTTCCACCTGATGGGCTTGCTGCAGGAAGGCCTGCGCGTCCCTGAGCCCCGGACGGAGTACACGCACGTGTGCGTCGGCCCGTGACGCGCGCGCGAGCAGTCAGAAGCTCGCAACCTGTGCACAGGCATTGACTTCCTGAGGGAGGCGCCGCTCCATAGCCCGCATCGCGCGATGGACGCTGGCGCCGACCGAAGGATCTCGCCGGCACAACCGTGGGGCCGGCTTCCACGCCTGGATCTCAGCCTTGCGTGGGGGCAGACGAGATCCTTTGGTCGCGCGCAACCGGTTGTGTGTATTGACGTTCCGCGCGGCGCTCCCTCAGGAAGTCAGGGCTGGAGGTGAAGGGTTCAGCAGCGCTCTCTCAGGAAGTCAACGCCGCCGGGTGTGGGTTTGGCAACATCTTCTCAGGAAATCAACGCCGCGGAGTCTGGCAACACTGCTTCAGGATGACGGGGAGTCGGGTGAGCCGCCCGTGGATCGTGGGCGAAACGGGCCTTGAGCTTGAGGAAGTGCTTTTCGTACAGATGCCAGCTTGCGAGGGCGGCCAGGATGGACGCGGCGGCCATCAGCGCCATGTAGCCCAGCAGCCCGGGCAGTTCCCAGCGCGTTCCGGCGAATGGGTCCGGCGACACGCCGGCTAGCCGCCCCAGCTTGATCAGCGGGACGTGCAGCACATACAAACCGTAGCTGTATCGGCCGAAGAAGCGAAGCACGCCGCCGGAAAGCAGCCGCGGAAGGCGCGCAGGGCCGGCATCCAGCGCCAGCACCAGCACGGCGCCGAAGAAGAACGCCAGCGCCGAGTATCCCACGGAAACCATGTACGCGCCGCCTGGGTCGAAGCCGGACGGATGCAGCGCCGCGCCCGCCAGCACCGCGGCAGAGGCGGCCAGCACAGCCGGCGCAATCCGCCGCAGCCGCGGCATCCCGCCGCCTCGGGCCATCAGCGCGATGGCGCCGCCCAGCGCCAGCCCGTCGACGCGCCCGGGGGTAAGGAAGTACACGGTGTGGAGGTTCGCGCCTGCGAGCACCCCCGCGACGCGGTACGCCAGCGCGCCCACCAGGCAGGCGGCGCACACCCGCAGCACGTTCCTGCGCGAGAGCGTAAAGACGACGAGCGGCCAGACCAGGTAGAACTGCTCTTCGATGGCCAGGCTCCACAGGTGCCCCGCAAAGTTCAGCGCGTCGCTGGTCAGCGGGCGGAAGTTCTGCAGGTGCAGCCAGTACGGCAGCTGGTCCTCAATCGAGGTGGTGTACGCCCGCGCGCCCACCAGCGGCGGGACAACGAAGAGCAGGAGGACGAAGCCGTAGTACAGCGGGAGGATGCGGAGCGCGCGGCGGATGTAGAAGGTGCGGTAGCGATGCGGCGTGTCGCGCGCGTCCGCCAATATGCCGGTGATCAGAAAGCCGGAGAGGACGAAGAACAGGTCCACGCCAACCCATCCCGTGCCGAACGCCTGCTTCGCCACGCGCGCGGGCTCGCCGGCCGGGGCGCCCAGCGCGGAGGTAAAGTGCAGCAGGAGCACGGCCAGGACGGCGCACCCGCGCAAGCCGTCCAGCGCGGGGACGTGCGCGCGCTGAAACGTGGGCGCGGTATCGCCGCGAGGCTGGGTGTGTGGAACGGGTGCGGCCGCGGTGGGGGAAAGCGACCCGGCGGATGGGAGCGTCAACAGCGCGCCAGGTCGAGGGAGAGATTGGAAGTTCGCAGGGCGGAAGCTATTGGAAGTCCTGACGATGGACAACCGCGTGCCGAAACGCCGTCAACTTCCGGCGGGCTCCAGGACACGCCGGATGAACTCCGTCATCGCGGCCAGCGCCGCATCGCGCTGCTCGGCGTGGGGGGCGTGGCCGCACTGGGGGAGCAGAAGCGTCTCGACGGGGCCACCGGACTGGCGCTGGATGGATTCCACGTGCTTCCAGCTGCCGTATTCGTCGTCCGCGCCCTGGATTACGAGGGTGGGGACGGTAATGCCGGGGAGCACGTTCTCGATGTTCCAGGCGCGGAAGTCGGGGTCCAGCCACACGCGGTTCCAGCCCCAGAACGCCACGTCTGTGTTGTCGCCGTGGTGGCGGGCCAGCCGCTCGCGCATGTCCGTCGTACGGAAGACGTCCGCGATCTTCGCGATGCTCTCCAGGCCGCACGGCTCGGCAAAGGTGTGCGGGGCCTCCAGCACCAGCGCGCGGAGGCCGGGGATCGGCTCGCTGCCGGCGGCGATGAGCGCGATGGAGGCGCCGTCGCTGTGGCCGAGGAGGATCGGCTCGCGGATACCTGTCTGCGCGAGGATCGCGGCCAGCACCTTCGCCTCGTCGTGCATGAAGCGGACGGGGCGGGGGAGTGCGACGGAATCGGAATGGCCGTAGCCGGCGCGCGAGTAGACCAGCGCGCCGCAGCCGGTCGCCGCTGCCAGCTCGTCCGGAAAGTCGCGCCACCTGCTTACGCTGCCGAGGCCTTCGTGCAGAAAGACGATGGTCGGCGCGTTGTCCGGCGACGGGCCGATCCAGCGGCACTCCAGGCGCGTTCCGCCGACGTGCAGCCAGTCCATCACGTTGCTCAGGCCAAGCCGTCGCCGCCGCGCGGGCGGCGGGTGCGAAGCTGGATGTCGCCGGCGAGCGGGGCGACGTCGTGGTCGGAAAGGGACAGGGCGGCGCGGGCGCGCTGCACCACGGCCGCGCTGGCCTCGCTCTCCGGCAGCCGCAGGCCGAACGCGAGCTCGGCCTTGCGGCACAGGCGCTCCTCCCACGCGATCAGGTCGCGCGGCATCGTACGCCCGTTGCTCCGCAGGCGCGCGTGCACGCCCTCATGCACGATGGACGCGGCTACCTGCTCCGCGGCGAACGTCGCGACGAAGTAGGTGTCCAGGCTGCAGTTGCGCATGGGATCGAAGAGCGCGCGAACGCCCTCCTGGCGGTGCATGAAGATGCGCGCGAAGTCGCGGCGCATGGCCTTAAGCCGCCAGGGCGCGTGGTGGGCGACCAGCTGCAGCGCGGCGGTGATCTTGTCGAACAATTCGTCACTGGTGGCGAACTGGCGGTCGTTGATCAGCCACACGTCGATGCCGTGGATGCTGCGCCGCTCCGACATCGAACGCAGCAGCGCCTCCTGAGCCCACGCCTGTGGATCGGCGAGGAACTTCCGGATCATCCGTTCTCCTCCATCGTCCCCTCCAGCCGCGCCATCAGGTCCAGCGCGTTCTGCATGGCGGCGCCGGCAGCGGTGTTGTCGAAGATGCACCACACCTCGCGCTCCGCCCGCAGGTCGGCTCCGATTCGGGCGGCGAGCGCGTCGAGGTAGTCCGCATCATACGCCGAGTAGTAGACGCGGGGCGAGCCGTGGAGGCGGTAGTAGGCCAGGCCGCGCCATCCGCCGGGCTCCGCCGCCTCCGGAACCCGCGCCGGGTCCGCCGCCACGCGTGCGACCTTCCAGCCCGCCAGCAGATCGTCCGCATCCGCCGAAAACCAGGTGGGATGCCGCGGCTCGCACACCACGGCGACCTCCGTCCGGGCGCTGAGCGACGCGAAGAATCCATCCGCCGCCGCTCGATCGAACTGCAGGCTGGGCGGAAGCTGAACGAGCAGGCACGCCAGCGCATCGCCCAGGCCGCCGGCTTCGGCCAGGAAGGTGGCGAGCGCGGCGTCCGCATCCACCAGCCGCAGCTCGTGGGTGATCGTCTTGGGCAGCTTGGCGCAGAAGCGGAAGCCGGGCGGCACGCTCTCGGCCCAGCGCGCCCATGTGGCGGCGCGGTGCGGGCGGTGGAACGACGAGTTGATCTCCACGGCCGGAAAGCGGGCCGCGTAGCGCTGCAGGTGCGTACCCTCCGCGGGGAACGCGGGCTGCACGTCGCGCGGCAGCGTCCACCCGGCGCATCCCACCATGCAGCGGTTCGCCTCGGCCGGCGATCGCGAAGGTTGCCTTTCGCCCGGCTGGGCGCCCATCTTCACGCCGTTGCTCCGTCCCATCTGTCCGTCCACACCCCCTCCCGATCCCTTACGAGGCTCCGATGAAGCGCATCCTGATCGCTCTCGTCACGCTCTGTGCCGTGCCCGCGGCCGCGCAGGCACCCGCCACCGCGAGCACCGCGGCCAACTCCGTGCGGCCGCTCTTTGCGCAGGGCGCGGCATGGGTGCTCGCCGCGGCCGAGCAGATGCCCGAGTCGGAGTACGGGTTCAAGCCCACGCCCGACATTCGCAGCTTCGGGCAGCTGGTGGGGCACGTGGCCAACGCGCAGTACATGATCTGCTCAGTCGCCAGGGGCGAGGCCAGTCCCAATCAGCAGAACTGGGAGCAGGTGACGGAAAAGGCGGCGCTCATCGAGGCGCTGCGGGCGTCTACCGCGTACTGCAACGGCGCGTACGATCTGGGTGACGAGGCTGCGATGCAGGAGGTGAACCTGTTCGGGCAGCAGATGACGCGTCTGCGCGTGCTGACGCTGAACGCCGCCCACGACTTCGAGCACTACGGCAACATCGTCACCTACATGCGCCTCAAGGGCATGGTCCCGCCCTCCAGCCAGGGCGATTGACGAGGTCTCGTGTCTGGATTGCCGTTGTGGACGGGCGCGAAAGCGTGTCATTTCGAGGCCCGGCCACACGATCGTTTCCGGTTGCGCCGACGGTTGCAGGGCCGAGGAATCTACTGTCGGTTACCTGGAGGGCGGATGCGGCAGCCCGCGGTGATCCCGCGGCCACTCCGCGATTCGACCAAGCTGGGTTGCGGACGCCGCGGGTACTCGGTGGTTCGACGGGCCACGAGCATCCGACGGTAGATTTCTCAGTCGGCGCCAGACGCTGGAGTGGAGGAAGGGTCCATGCGGCGCCTCCTTCGAAATGACAGGGGTTTGTGCGTTTGACGAGGGCGCGCGGGCGGGTGCGGTGGCTGAAGGCGCGCTCCGAGAAGGCCGAGAGGAGGTCCTTCGGTCGCGCGCAAGCGGCTGCGTGGGTTGTGGTTCCGTGCGGCGCTCCCTCAGGAAGTCAACGCTTTTCGTGAGGGTGAAGCGTCGGTTGATCAGAATGCGAAACGCCGTCCCCGGAGACCGGGACGGCGTTTTCGCGTGTCCGGCGTGCGACCCTACACCTCCGCGTGCTCGCCGGCGTGGCCGTTGATGAAGCGGTCGATCTCCTCGGCGCGGCGCTCGGCGTCGGATTCGCCCAGGGCCATGAGGCGCTTGGCGTAGTCGTCCTGGAACATGATCATGCTCAGCACGTCGGGCGACCGCGTTTCGCGGGTGCCCAGGCCGCGCGTGAGCAGGCGAAAGCCGCGGGGCAGGCGCGGCTCGTACTCCGCGGCGATGCGCGCCAGGTCCTTGGACGGCCGCATCACCAGCACCTCCACGATGCGCATCCCCTCGCGCCGGTCGGGGGGGATGCGCTCCAGCACCGTGTTCATCCGCTCCATCCGCGCCACGTCCTGGTCCACCAGCTCCAGGAAGATGGCGTCCATCAGCAGGCCGATCACCTGCGCCGGCGGTGGATAGCCGGCCACGTCGGGGCGCGAGGCCTCGCCGCGGGTGCGGTCGTAGCGGGTGCTGACCGTGAGGATTTTGCTGGCGCCCAGGTGCAGGGCGGGGGAGAGCGGCGCGGTAAGGCGAATGCCGCCGTCGCCGTACCAGTGCGGTCCGATCTGCACGGCGGGAAAGAAGAGCGGCAGCGCGGCGGAGGCCATGATGTGGTCCACCGTGATGCGGCACTGGCGGCTGATGCGCCCCGGCCGCTCCCACGTCTCTACCTCGCGCCCCTGCGTCCAGATGACGGACTGGCCCGTGGTGTAGTCGGTGGTGCTGATGGAGACGGCGCGCAGGGTGCCGCGCTGCAGGTTGTAGTCGATCCCCGTCAGCTCGCCGCCGACGGGGGCCAGCGACTCTTCCAGAAACTGCCGCAGCGGCGCCGTGTCCACCAGCGCCCGCGTGCGCGCGTCCGTCATCCCCCCCGACGTGAGCCGCAGTCCCCAGCGGCCGATGTTGCCGACCAGCGAGGCCATGTCCACCCGGAAGATCTTTTCCGGAAGGAGCTCCGCCCACAGGCCGGCCAGCTCGTCGACGGCCTGCTTGAAGGTGCCGTGGTGCTGGGCCAGCAGGGCGATGTTGATGGCGCCGGCGGAGACGCCGGTCTGGATGGGGATTTTTAGGTTCGGATAGGTGCGCGCCAGGTAGCGCAGCAGCCCTACCTGGTACGCGCCGCGCGCGCCGCCGCCGGTGAGCACCAGCGCCAGCTCGCCGCGGTCGGTGACGGTGCCGGCGGCGGGCGCGAACTCGCGACCCGCCTGCGACGGGCGAAGTGCTTCGGGATCGGTCGGGTCCGGCATCGGCGCGTCCTTCAGCGGCGGAAGACGATGCGGCCGCCCACCACCGTCATCGCCGGCGCGGCGCGCAGGATCTCCACCTCGGGAACCGTCAGCAGGTCGCGGTCCCAGACGACGAGGTCCGCCAGCATCCCCGGCCGCAGCGTCCCTTTCTTCGCCTCCTGCCACTCGCCGTACGCGGCGGCGGCGGTGTAGAGGCGGATGGCCTCCTCGCGCGTCAGCCGCTGCTCGGGAAGCCAGCCGCCCGGCGGCACCCCCGGCTCCTCGCGGCTCTGGCGGGTGACGGCGGAGTAGATGCCTTCCACCGGCGGCAGCGGCTCCACGGGAAAGTCGGTGCCGAAGATGACGACGGCGCCCGCGTCCAGCAGCGACCGCCACGCGTACGCCCCTTCCGCCGCGCGCTCGTGCCCGATGCGCGTCTCTGCCCAGCGCATGTCGCTCGTCGCGTGCGTGGGCTGCATGGAGGCGATCACGCCCAGCTGGCGAAAGCGGGGGATGTCGGCGTGGTCAAGCACCTGGGCGTGCTCCACGCGATGGCGGCGGCCGTGGGTGCCGTTGACGCGCGCGGCGTGCTCGAAGGCGTCCAGCGCCTGCCGGTTGGCCGCGTCGCCGATGGCGTGCAGGATCACCTGCAGCCCGGCCGCGTCCGCCGCGGTCACCAGCGAGTCCAGCTGTGCCTGCGTGTACTGCGGCAGCCCCTGCGTGGAGTGGTCGTCGCTGAACGGCTCCAGCATGGCGGCCGTGCGCGAGCCCAGGGTGCCGTCGGTGTATCCCTTGAGCATCCCGAACCGCAGCCACTCGTCGCCAAAGCCGGCGGTGACGCCCAGCGCGTTGAGGCCCTGGATGGTGCGCATCTCCAGCGGGTGCCAGCCGTAGACGCGCACGGTGAGCGAG
>DASTVC010000279.1:0-2136 GCA_035759295.1 Longimicrobium sp.
GCGGCGGTTTCGGCTGCTGCGGGCGGGGGATGGGCGGCGGGTGCGTCGGCCGCGGGGTCGGGGTCGGCGGGGGGCTGCGCGGGGGCCATCTCGTAGCCCAGGCGCACGGCGGCGATCCCGAACGCGCCCGCCACCAGCAGCAGCACGCCCAGGTAGTTGATCCACAGCAGGCTCTGCGTGAATCGCCGCCACCCGTCCGGAAAGAACGGCCGCACCTCGTCGGGGCCGTACTCCTCCAGCGCGCGGGCCATGTGGCTGGGGCGCACCGCGCCGACGGACCGGGGCGCGCCCCCGTTGGCGTTGCGCACGCGGCGCAGCAGCACCGAATCCGTCCAGCGCGACGCGCCGAACGGAATCATCTCCGCGTACTCCTTTTCGGCCCACGTGTAGCGCACCACCCGGGCGTCCAGGGCGGTACGGTAGACGACGATCAGACCCAGGCTCAGCAGCAGCGAGCCCAGGCACAGGGCCGCCACCACGCGCGGCCGCAGGGCCAGCACCCGCTGTCGCGCCATCAGCATCACGCCGATCATCCCGGCGCCCACCATCACCGCCGTCACGGTAAAGACCGGGCCCATGCCGGGCGGGTGCCAGTCGTCGCCGGAAAGGATGGAGTAGCCGGGGACCGCCTGCGCCACGGCCACCAGGGCCAGCAGCGCCAGCCGGGCGTATTTCGGCGTGCCTTCCAGCGCGTCGCCCGCGGGCGTCCCGGCGTCGGCGCTCATCGGGGGCACGGCTGCGGGGGACGGCCGTCGCGCCGCATGTTCAGCTGCACGGGGACGGTGCTGCCGCCGGCCAGCTGAATGCGCTGCTCGTGCACGTGCCAGATCCGCTGCGTGCCGCTGGCGACCTGCTGGCGCACTACGAGCACCCAGGCCCGCGGCCCGGCGGGCACGCGCAGCGGCTGCGCAGCCGTGGTGCGGCCCCGGTAGTACGAGCCGGTGGTCAGCACGGGGCGCAGGCGGCAGCGCAGGCCGGGGTCGTCTTCCAGCGCCGAGCGCGGCACCAGGTACACTTCGGCGCCGGGCTCCGTCGTCACCACGGTCACCACGCCGCCCGTGGTGGGGGAGGGCGGCGGCGCGGGCGGCGGCGTTGGCGGGGTGCGCGCGCTCCCGAAGGTGCGGCGCACCCCCACGGCAAAGCGGCGCGTGACCACGTTGCCGGTAGTCGCCAGACTGTTGGGCGTACCGACGACGGTCAGCCGCGGAGCCAAGGGTGCGTGTACGCGTGTGCTTTGCTGCTGGAGCGCGGCGAACGGATACTCGAACGGCGGCCGATACCGGTGCAGGGACGCTTCGGCAAAGACGGTGAACCCCGACACGCTCAGCAGGTCCCCTCCCGCGCCCAGGGTGAGCTGCCCCACCGTGCTGCGGGAATCCAGGGTCACCTCACAGAAGTCCCCCGGGCACACCTGCACCGTGTCGGGCGTGCCGGAGAGATCCAGCCGGGCTTCGCCACCGCCCGCGAACGCATAGGCTGTGGAGAGGGGGCCGGGCGCGCGCACCGCGGCCAGTGGCCGCACCACGACGGACGCATCGTACACCGTCGCGCGCAGGTCCTGCGGAGGGCTCAGGCCCGCGGAGGGCGGTCGGAAAGCCGTGCGGATCTGCCCGTCGAAGTGGCCCGCTTGCAGGCGCAGCCCCAGCCAGGGCAGGGGCCAGTACCGCGCCTCCGCGGAAAAGGCGGTGCCGTCCGTTACCGTGCCGGCTTCGCTCCCCGCGTCGTAATAGCGGCTGGTCTGTGCCACGCCCACGCTGGCGCCGACGTCCACCGTTCCGGGCAACCTGAACGGGGCCGCGGTGGAAGCGACGGACGGAGCAGGCGCGAACGCGGACGGCTCCTGCGTCTGCGCGTGCAGTGGCGCGAGCGGGATGCAGGCGAGCGCGGCCTGGACGACGATCCGGCGCCAGAGGGGCGGGGGCGGGATGCGCATGGGAGGGCGGGGAGCGCGCGTGATGATGGGGCGTGCGATGAAGGTCCCTCCGGCGTGCCGCGCCCGGCGGGTTCTGTACGGATGCGTGGATCGCGGCGTATGTCAAGGATTCTGGCGCAAAACACGCCTTGGGCCGCTCCGGGCGGTGGATCGGCAGCGTGGCGGCCGCTCGCCCGTCCTCCGCGTCCGCGGCGCCGGTGGAG
>DASTVC010000280.1:0-3513 GCA_035759295.1 Longimicrobium sp.
CACAGGCCCTCGATCTGCGTCATCCAAAGAGGTGGCGACATTGCTGAGGCTGGCACTACATTAGCCGGGTCGAGCGGACGCAACGCCGCCGCTCACTCCTCGCCAGCCGCTCCGAAGCATCTCCCCGCACCTCGCCCGGCAACTCCCGCAGATTCCGATGGACGTCAGCGAGAACGAGACGAAGCAGCGCCCCGACGCGCCGGCTGAGCCGATCGCACGCGTGCCCGATGCGCCCGGTTCCACCGGCGAGCCGTCGCGCGCCCGGCGGGTGCTGCGCGCGCTGGGACGCGGGGCGCGGAAGGTGGGGCGCATCTTCATGTGGATGCTGGTGCTGACGGTGATCATCACCATCGTCACCACGGTGGTGGGGATCAACAGCACGCGGGTGATCGGGCCGGTGTCGGGGCCCACCGTGACGGACTTCACGCACCTGTACCGCATCGAGGTGGGCCGCGAGATCGCGCCGACCCGCGAAGCGCAGATCGTCGACGCCATCCGGACGACGCGCGGGCCCGTCTCCATCGGCGGCGGGCGGTTCAGCATGGGCGGGCAGACGGCCACGGAAGGCGCGCTGCACATCGACATGCGCCGCTACAACCGCATCATCCAGCTGGATACGGCCGCGAAGACCGTCACCGTGCAGGCAGGCGCGACGTGGCGGCAGATCCAGGAATTCATCGACCGGTACGGCCTGTCCATCAAGGTGATGCAGTCGTACGGCAACTTCACGGTCGGCGGCTCGCTGTCGGTGAACGTGCACGGGCGGTACGCGGGGCTGGGGCCCATCATCAGCACCGTGCGCTCCTTCCGCATCGTGCTGGCGGACGGCAGCGTGCGCACGGCGTCGCCCACGGAAAATCCCGAAATCTTCTACGGCGCCATCGGCGGATACGGCGGGCTGGGCGTGATCACCCAGGCCACGCTGGAGCTGGCCGACAACGTCCCCGTCCGCCGCACCCGGGTCACGATGCCGGTCGCGGAGTACGCCGCCTGGTTCCGCCGCGCGGTCGCGGGCCGGGATTCCATCGTCTTTCACAACGCCGACATCTACCCCGACGAGTACGACCGCGGGAGCGCCGTCACCTTCACGCGGACGGCGGATTCCGTGACCATCCCCGACCGGCTGATGCCGCGGAAGGCGTCGTATCCGGCCAGCCGCTGGGGGCAGACGGTGGTCACCGGGTGGCCGGGGGGCAAGGAGATCCGCGAGCACGTGCTGGACCCGTGGCTGTACCGCGGCACCCCCGTCGTCTGGCGCAACTACGAAGCGAGCTACGACGTGCGCGAGCTGGAGCCGTCGTCGCGGGAAAAGTACACGTACGTGCTGCAGGAGTACTTCATCCCCGTGGGCCAGTTCGACGCCTTCGTGCCGCGGATGCGGGAGATCTTTCGCAGGCACCACGTGAACGTGGTCAACGTCTCCATCCGCCACGCGGTCCCCGATCCGGGCTCGCTCCTGGCGTGGGCGGGGGAGGAGAAGTTCGCGTTCGTGGTGTGGTACAAGCAGCGCACGGACGCGGAGGGGCGCGCGGAGGTGGCGCGGTGGACGCGGGAGATGTCGGACGCGGCGCTGGCCACCGGCGGAAGCTGGTACCTGCCTTATCAGCCGCACGCCACGCCCGACCAGTTCCGCCGCGCCTACCCGCGCTCGGCCGAGTTCTTTGCGCTCAAGCGGCGGCTGGACCCGGACAACCGCTTCCGCAACAAGCTGTGGGATCGATACGACCCGGCCGGCCCGGCGCGGATGGAGCTGAGCCCCGCGGAACGCGCCACGGTGGACAGCATCTGGCAGTACGCGCGCCCGGAATCGCAGAGCTTTCTGGCCCACCCCGAATGGTTCATCGTCTACAGCGCGGATGAGTACGCGGCGTGGACCGAGGACCGGCTGCCGCACGGCTTTCCCTTCGCGCGGTCCATCCGCCAGTACTGGCACAACTGGGGGCAGGTGGCGCGCGCGTATCGCCAGGAGCACCCCAGGGACGGGCGCTACTCGCTGATGCTGGGGGTGATCGGCGTGAGCTACTCGGTGGAGTACGCGCTCAAGGGCGCCTACGAGAACACCGTGGGCCGCGCGAGCGCGTGGACGTCGGGCGGGCGGATGACGGACGAAGACCGCTACGCGCACCAGGTGGCGTCGGAGTACGCCACGTTCATCCACACCATCCCCTGGTACCAGTTTCCGTTCGGCGCCAGGCTGCGCGGCCTGTGGAGCGACGTGCCGCTCTGGGGGCGCGACCCGGTGCGCAAGTGGGAGCGGCGCCTGTCGCTGACGGTGGAGTACGGGATCAAGGCCGTCTACGCGTCCATGCTGGGCGGCGCCACGGGGGCCGCGTACGCGCCGCAGGACCTGCAGATCGGCGCGGTGGTGTACGGCGACACGGCATCGCTGGCGCCGGGCGATGCGCGGGTGCTGAAGCGGTGGCAGCTGGGCCCGGCGCACGCGCTGATCACCGTCCAGCGCTACGATCCCTTCTGGCAGCTGATGCGCGACGCGGCGGCGCGCGGGGACACCGTGCCCATCGTGGAGATCGCGGGGAACGACGACATTGTGGTCACCGGCGTGGCGCCGCGCGACTGGCGCTACGTGGGGCCCGACGCGGAATTTCTCTACGCGCTCCCCCTCCCCACCGACGCGCGCCGCATTCGCCCCGTGCTCAAGGTGCGCACCCGCGACCTGCTGCCGTTTCTGCGGCGCGTTCAGGCGGAGGGGCGGATGGTGGTGGACCACGTGTACGACTACTGACGGGGAATCGGGAGTGAGGGGCGGGCTCCAGGCGCTCCGGCGGGCTCCGAGCAGGCCCCCTCCGGGCCGGCACCACCGGCCCACCTCCCCCGAAACTGCCGGGGGAGGTTGATGTGGGGCGGCCTGCGGTGAGTTGCCGAGGGGTTGTATGCGAGATGGTGGGCCGCCCCCCTCCCCGGCCCTCCCCCGCAAACTGCGCGGGGGAGGGAGGTGCGACGCACCTTTCCAAAGCGCGATCGAATTCTCCCCTCTCCGTGAGGAACGAACGGGGCGGGGCCGGGGGAGGGGCACCCCGCGGACGCAGTTCGATGTAAGTCGTCGAGCCGGGATCTATCGGCGACAACAAACCTCCCCCAGGGTTTTTTGGGGGAGGTGGGCGAGTTTTACGAGCCCGGAGGGGGCGCAGAGGGTCGCGCTGATTTCGGCTTCTACGTCAAGAACACACCAGGAGGGATGATGCTCAGGAAGGTGGCATTCGGGGCGGGGCTGTTCGGGACCATCGTGGTGGTGCTGGGGTGGATTCCGGGCATCTCGCCGCACCAGGGGCACGAGCGCATGATGTTCGGCTCGTTCGCCATCAGCAGCATCGACGACATCACGCACGGGCTTACCGCGCTGGCGGCGTTCGCGGCCGCGTTCCACTCGGAGCGCGCCAGCCGCCTGTTCCTGGTGACCTTCGGATCGTACTACGCGCTGGACGCCACCTTCTGGCTGCTGAACGGCTTCGTGAACGACCTTCCGTGGATGAGCGACATCATGCTCAACCTCCC
>DASTVC010000281.1:0-7937 GCA_035759295.1 Longimicrobium sp.
CGCGCAGGATCCCGCGGCCGTGCACGCCTTCGTGGAGCGGCACGTGTCGGCGACGCCGGTAATGCAGTGGACGCCCGCGCGCTACGAGGAGATGTTCGCCCGGCTGGCGCGCCAGAGCGGCGGCGGGCTGCGGCCCGGGCGCCTGCTGGACCAGGGCGACCCCAATTACCTGGGCGTGATCTTTCTAACCGGCTCCGGCCGCCGCGTGGGGGTGGAGTTCGTCGCCGACGCGGCCGACCCCGCGCGGATGAAGCTGGTGGAGCTGCATCCCATGCCGGCGCCGGGGCCGCGTCCCGAGCTGCCGGAGGGCAAGGTGGACGAGGCCACGGTCGCCGCGGCGGTCGCCCGCCACGTGGGCACGGCGGCGGACGGGGACCGGTTCAGCGGCGTGGTGCTGCTGGCCCACGGCGGGCGCATCGTCCATCACCAGGCGTACGGCATGGCCGACCGTGACGCGGGCCGGGCCAACACGCTCGACACCCGCATCGGCACGGGCTCGGTGCCCAAGATGATCACCGCCGTGGCCGTGGCCCAGCTGGTGGAGCAGGGGCGGCTGAAGTTCACCGACACGCTGGGCGCCGTGCTCCCCGACTATCCCAACGAGGATGCGCGGCGCCACGTGACCATTCACCACCTGCTCACGCACACGGCGGGCGTCGGCGACCCGTTCCTGTCGCCCGGCTACGTGCGCGGCACCCGCTACGCCACGCCGCGGGAGTGGATGGCGCTCTTTGCCGAGCAGCCGCTGGAGTTTCGCCCCGGCGAGCGGATGGCGTACAGCAACGGCGGCTACGCGGTGCTGGGGGCCGTGGTGGAGCGGGTGAGCGGCCAGCCCCTCGCGGAGTACGTGCGCGACCACGTCTTTGCCCCGGCGGGGATGGGCGTGGCGGACCTGGACGCGTACCGCCGGCTGCCGTGGGCCCGCGGCTACTCGCGGCCGCCGGAGATGGACCCCATGGGCATGGAGCCGCGCCGGAGCAACGAGTGGATGGTGGGGGATAACGGCCCGTCCACGGACCTGAGCGGCTTTGGCGGCATTCACCTGACGGCGGAGGACCTGTTCCGCTTCACGCAGGCCCTTCGCGAGCACCGGCTGCTGGGCGCGGAGATGACGGAGACGGTGCTGGCGGGCAAGGTGCCGACGGGGCCCGATTCGCCGGTGCAGTACGCGTACGGCTTCTACGTGGCCGCCTTTCCGGGCGAGCAGCCGGAGATCGGCCACAGCGGCGGCGGCGGCGCGTCCGGCATCGGCGCCGACGTGGAGATGGTGGGCGACTGGACGCTGGTGGTGCTGGGCAACTACGACCTGGAGCAGGACATCCGCCCCATGGCCGGCCCGCTGCTCGGCTTCCTGGCGCGGCAGTAGAGGGCGATGCCGCCGCTCGCGCGATGCCAGTCCAGACGTTGACTTCCTGAGGGAGGCGCCACGCCGCGGCTTGCGTCCACGATGCAGCCTGGCGCCGACCGAAGGACCTCGCCGGCATTACCGAGGGGCATTCGATGGAGTGCGGGCCGGCCCCCGCGAGCAGGTAAAGCCCGGTTTACCTAGAAGCTGTGGACGCGCGCAAGAGCGTGTCATCCCGAGGCCCGGCCACACCAGATTTTCCGTTGACACCAGCGGTTGCAGGGCCGAGGAATCTACCGTCGGTCATCTGGAGGGTGGATGCGGCAGCCCGCGCTGGTCCCACGGCTACCCCGAGGTCCGACAGGGCCGGATGGCGGACGCCGCGAGTATCCGGCGGTCCGGCCGATCACGAGCATCCGACGGTAGATTTCTCAGTCGGCGCCAAGCTCCTGCGTGCAGGACAGGTCCATGCGGCGCCTCCTTCGAAATGACAAGTCTTGAGCTCGACGAAGGCACGAGGGGCGGGTGCCGTGGCTGAAGGCGAGCTTCGAGGAGGCGGAGAGAAGGTCCTTCGGTCGCGCGCAGGCGCTGGTGTGACTTCAGAATACGCGCGGCGCTCCCTCAGGAAGTCAACACTTCGGATCAAGGGTTCAGCAATACCCTCTCGGCATCGGGAACTCACCGTTGCGGTGAAGGGTGTGGCGAGACCTGCGGTCAGTCGCCGGTGACGCCGATGAACGCCAGCTCGTGCGGCGCCCCGTCGCGATAGACGGCCAGGTACACACACTCCCAGCGGTCCAGCTCCTCCGCCACGTCGCCGAACGCATCCTCCACCTGCGCCCGCTCCGGCTGCTGCGTACCCAGGTGCCGGAGAAGCAGGGACTCCGGCAGGGGCGCCGCGGCCCGGGGCTGGAAGAAGCGGGTGGTGTGGGTGATGTCCAGGATGGAGTGCGTGCCTTCGACACCGGCGCGCGCCACGGCCTCGTCCACGCCGCGCGGCGGCGATCCCGACGGCCCGCGGCCCTCCTTCCACTCCTCCCCCATGATGGTCTCGCCCGGCGGCGCCTCCCACGGGGTGAGCTCCCACGGCTTGAAGCCGAGAAAGTTCTTCAATCGCTCCATCCCCTTCCGGACCTGCTCCCGATCGTCCTCCGAAAGGTTGTCTTCTCCCCCGGACAAGGCGCCGCTCCCCCCGTAGTAGTCGCCGGACAGGAACGTCTCCTGCCGAAGCCGCTGCAGCGCGGCCTCCGCATCATCCGTCCATGCCGTAAAGCACACCCACGCGCTCGCACCCATCTCACACTCCTCCCGCGCTGGACGCGCCGGCCTCGCCCGCGGATTCCCGATAGCGATCCGGCGCGTATCGCGCGGCGAGCAGGCCGGTAGCTTTCGTCGTATCGATCGACTGCACCAGTACGCCCTCCTCGCCGTACGGCAGGTACGCCTGGCACTGGCCGGAGGGGTCGATCAGCGACGTGGCGGCGTCGGGAAAGCGCAGCGCGTAGTTGACGCTGGCGAAGTAGATGGTGTTCTCGATGGAGCGCATCATCATCGCGCGCTCGTAGTACGGCGCGGCGGTGCTGCCCCATTCGGTGAGCCGCGGGCCCTCGCGGTTGCTCCCCGTGTGCTGCGGATGAAAGACGATGCTGGCCCCGCGCGCCGCCGCCCACCGCACCGTCTCCGGATACCGCCACCCCTCGTGGCAGATCACGACGCCGAACCGCACGCCATCGACCTCGAAGATGCGCCGCGTGTCGCCGGGGACGTAGAACGGGTCCTCGCTGGGGTCCAGCTGGTTCTTGGTCTGCCACCCCAGCACCCGGCCTTCGGGGTCGATGACGACGGCGGCGTTCTCGCGGCCGGCGTCCGTGATCCGCTCCATCCCCATGATGGTGGCGACGCCGTACGTCTCCGACAGCCGCGACAGGGCCTGCAGCACCCGCTCCTGCGCCGCGAGGTCGAACGGGAGCACGTCGATGTCCACGCCGTGCAGCCCCGGCTGATAGGCCTCGGGAAAGCACACGATCCGCGCGCCCTGCCCGGACGCCTGCGAGAGCAGCCGCTCGATCCTCTCCAGCCCGTCCTCCAGGCTGGCCGCAACCCGTGGCGACGCAAGACCGACGATCATGAATCGATTGATGGGGCGGGTGGATCAGGGGGACGGCAAGGCGAAGCGCCTTCGAAACAGATTCGAATCCCACCCCGGGCGCAAGCCTCTGGGTCAGGGCTCAGGCGCGAGGTTCAGCAACACCCTCTACGACTGCGGCAACAACTCGTCACCAGCCTTGCGGACGGTCCGGCGGAAGATGAGCCGGCTGGCGGCGGCTACGACAAGCGCCAGCGGAAAGCATGAAAGGGCGAACCACGCGTCACCCGTCACTGCCCCGCGAACCACGTGGTCGTGATCCCACTGAAAAAACTGCCACATCCCCCGGGCCGCCATGTACGTCCGCGCCAGCCCCGACGTGAACAGGGCCGCGCTCGAAACCAGCGCCGCCGTGACGACCGAGCTTCGGTTGGGCAGCAGCGCCAGCCGCCCCGCAACGGCAACGAAGGTGATGCACATCAACGCTAAAATCCCCAAACCCGCCACCTCGCGCCACCCGCGAGGCCGTGGATGGGTGTACATGACATCCCAGAGCGCCACGTGGCAGGCCACGTAGACGAGCACCGCCGCCACGTAGCCGCGCAGCAGGGCTCCCACGGCCGCATCCCCGCGCACGATGCCGCCAGTCACCATGCGTCCTCCTTCACGGCGGCGGCCCAGGCCTCGATGCTGTCGTATAGCGCCGTTTCCGGCTAGGGCGGCTGCTCCGGGAACGAGCGGGTCCAGGTCAGGTGCACGTCCGCCACGCGGCCCGACCCGTCCAGCAGCCGGAACAGCACGTCGTCGTTGGCGTTGCTCCTGCCGATGGCGCGCACGGGCACGCCGTACAGCAGGTGCCCCGGCCCCACCTCTCGCAGCAGCACCTGCTCCAGCAGGCCCGTGACCTCGTCGTTCTCATCCAGCGCGTACCAGGGTTCCGGCCACTGCATCGTGGTCGCTCCCTTCCGTGCGGGGTGGCTACAGCGGCTCCACGACGGCTTCGTACCGGCCGTCGGGGAGCAGGCGCACCTCGCCAACCATGGCCAGCGTCTCCAGGTGGCGCGCCACCAGCGGCACGGGCGCGCCGGTGAACGCGGCCGCCACCTCGGCCGGCGTGGCGGCGGAGGCGGATACGGCTGCCTTGGCCGCGCCGATCTGGTCGATGGCGCCCGCGGGCCAGGGCTGCTTCTCGGCCACTTTGGCTACTTCGTCCGCCGGTGCTTCGGGCAGGTCCAGCGCGGGCTCGGCGGCGGCGGGGGCGGCGCCGCCAAAGCGCGGCACCTGGTACTCGGGGCGCAGCCAGCGGATATGTCCGCGCTTTTCCTCTTCCACGCGCTCGTCGTGCAGCGCCACCAGGCGCTCCAGCACCTCTTCGCGCTCCATGGGCCAGGGCCAGCCGTACGCCTGCGCCACCAGCCCGTCCAGCTCGTCGTGCAGGTCGCGCAGCACGCCGCAGGCGGCGATCTCGTGCACGGCGCGCTCCTTGTCGGTGAGCTTTTCGCCGCTGCGCAGCTTCTCGACCACGTTGTACATCCCCGTCATCGTCACGCGCTCGTCGCGGGCGATGGCGTCCTTGCGGTGCTGGTCCAGCGCCTCCGCCACCCGCCCGATCTCCTCCCGCAGCTCCTTCGGCGGATCGGGAAAGGGGAACGGGTCAAAGCAGCGGCTATTGTTGTACGTGGGATCGTTGCCGACTCCGAGCCTAGTCCCAGCAGTTAGCGCCCACCATCGGTGCTGCGATGACCCGAGTACACCCAAATAGAACAAATCATCAATGGCGACTACGACGAGCTTCTCATCCGGCGCAATTTCAGGATCGAGCATTACGAAGAAATGGTGCTTTGACACATAGGGCGTGGCCACAAAGTGTGGAAGGCCATCAACGGCTCGACGCCATTCCGGCCGAGGTTCTCCATAACGCCACCAAAAGTCACGATAGGCTTTCCGATTGTTCGCGTCTCGCTGGGGTTTAACGCGATCACGGAGTAAATCGTATAGGACCGGAAAGCTTCGGGCTTCCTCCTCAGTTTTCATTTCAAAATCGATTACAGACACCTCGCGTGGCCGATCAGTCAAATCGCGCCCGTTCAAATACTGTCTGATTAACGGCCGGTGCGCTTCTGTTTGACGCAGCCGATCGGCTTCATCCCCGTCCAAAACAAACCCCCTTCCAACTAACGTGAATCCACGAGACGAAAGACCACGATTTGCACGAAGTGGCACGGCGGAGGCGCTTCCCACATCCGCATTAACGCTAAGGTCCGCGTTCAGCCGAGTGGCACTTTTCTCTGCAATTACATTCGCCGCGTCATCTACGATCACCAGTGTGGCACTCTCTACTCCATGCCCAAGAACGGTCATGGCAACACGAACAGCCGCGCCTCCAGCTTCCTCAACCCACGGATGATCGGCGACTGCCCAGACAATGCACGCGCCTTCCTGGATTGCCGCCTCTATGACGGGACGATTTAGCGATTGTGTGATAGAGTTGGTCGTAATCAATCCCGCTCGGATTGCCCGCCCACGGCTCACTTGCTGGGCCGCACAATACCACCAGTACATCACGAAATCAGCAGTATCCAGATGATCTGGATAGGCGGAGCGCAGAGCATCGACATACCCATCCCCGAACACGTCACGCTGGCGACGAACGCCAAGGTACGGCGGATTGCCGATGATGAAATCCGCCTGCGGCCACGGGGCGGGGCGCGCATTTCTATACGTTTTGTACACCAGCCGCGCGTCCGGATCGGGGACCAGCTTTCCGGTGACGGGGTGCACGATGCGCGGCGTGGGATCGGGGCGCGACTTTGCGGGGTCTTCGACGGGATCTCCATCCCATTGCAGCACGGCGTCGCGCTGCTCCAGCGTGCCGGTGTCCTGCAGTACCGGCTCCGGCTGGCTGCCGCCCTTGAAGTGCTCCAGGCGGAACTGGTAATAGCCAATCCACAGGGTAAGCTCGGCGATCTCGCGCGCCCACGGCTTTACCTCGATGCCGTGGAACTGCGTCGGGCCCACGTCGTCCAGCGGCAGCTCGGGGTTGCCGGTAATCTCTTCGATGGCGCGCAGCACCTCCATCTCCAGGCGCTTTACCATGTGCAGCGTAACGTACAGAAAGTTGCCGCTGCCGCACGCCGGGTCCAGAAAGCGCAGCCCGCGCAGCCATTCGTGAAAGCCGCGCAGCTCACCCAGCGCCGCGTCGCGGTCCTTCTTCTTGCCTGCGGCCGTCTTCTTTGGTGAGGCCATGAGCTCCGCCGCGTGCGCCTGCACCGGCGCCCAGCGCTCGCGCAGCGGCACGTCCACCGTCTGCCGCACCACGCGCTCCACGTACTCGCGCGGCGTGTACTCCGCGCCCAGCCGGTGGCGCTCCGTGGGGTCCAGCGCGCGGGTGAGCAGCGTGCCGAAGATGGTAGGCTCTACCTGCTTCCAGTCGGCGCGCGCCGCGTCGGCCAGCACGGCAAGGTCGGCGCGGGTAAGCTCCAGCGCCTCCGCATTGTGGAAAAAGTGGCCATTGAAGCGCAGCAGCTTCTTGGATCCAAAGTACTCGCCGCGGTCCATGCGCTGCCACAGGTCTCCCATCACCAGCCGGAACTCCGCCGGATCGTCGCGGCAGCCCTCGATGATCTCCTGGAACGGCTTGGCCTGCAGCAGTTCCACGTCCTCGGCGAACATGGTAAAGACGCAGCGGATAAGGAACCGCGCCACGCGCTCGCCATCCATCCCCCGCCCCTCCAGCGACGCCGAGAGCTTGGCCAGCCGCTCCGCCACCTCGCGCGTGACCACGCGGCCGCGCACGGCCGGGTTCAGCGACTCGGGATGCTCCCAGACGGCGCGCAGGAACTCGATGTCGTCGCCGCGCTGCCACAGCGTGCGCAGATCGATGCGGCGCGCCGCGTTCACGCCGCCGTAGTTGCCGCCCCAGCGGTCCCACACCAGCAGCGTGCGGCCCACGTTCATCACCAGCAGGTACGGCGGCGGCCCGTGCGCCACGTCGCCGGCGTAGCCCTTGGCCTGGCCGTAGGCGCGGCCCATCGCGCGCTCCTCGCCCACGTCGGCCGCGTCGGTGTGCTTGCCCTCCAGGATGAAGTGTCCCTGGCGGTACAGGTCGATGAAGTTGGTGGTGTCCTTGCCCGTGCGCCGGTCGGTGGTGGTCACCGGGTACTCGAACTCATAGCCGGAGCCGCGCGGACGCGGGCGCTCCACGCCCAGCGCCTGGCACAGCTCGGTGGCGTACGACTGGAAGTTGGCGCGCTCGGCGGCGGGAACGGCGTCCCACTTTTCGGCGAGCGCGCGCAGGGCGGGGCTTTGTGGATGCACGGGAGATTGCGTGGGGCGAGAAAAAGAGGATCAGGCGGTCAGGCGGAACCGATTGCCACCAAGCGGCGTGAGTTCAAAGTGCGGCGGCTGGTACTTGGGCCAGGGGATTCTGCCGTTTCGCCCTAACCAATCCTTGATGATTGAGCTCCGGACCTCGGGACAGTCTACCCAAAACCCCGGTGAAAGCGG
>DASTVC010000282.1:0-17105 GCA_035759295.1 Longimicrobium sp.
CTCTCCCTGAAACCCGCACCGCGGACAGGTAAGGTGTGAGACCGGCGTGGCGAACACCGACGAGCCGGCGGCCACGGTGTTGTTGATGGTGATCTGCGCCGGAACGCCGTAGCCGGACGGGCGCGACACGGGCGCGCCGCAGGTGTCGCAGCGGCTGCGCCCATCCGGAACCTGGGTCCCACAGGTGGAACAATACATTCCCTTGATTCCCTCCACGCCGCTCCGCGGGAGCGGCGGACTGGTCCAAATCGCGCGAACTTCGCCGGTCAGGGGCGACGTACGCGGGGCGGACCGCGAAAGATTCACTCGCGCGCGCAGGCTTTTTGCCACGTGGCGCAAACCCGCGCTACCGGAGTGTAGCGCAAGATGATACGACCTTCAACCCGGACACCCCATGCGGATTTACCGGGCGTGGCGCGCCGCCGCGCTGCTGGCCCTTTTTCCCGTGCTCACACACTGCGCGCCGGGCATCATTCCGCCGTACGCCCCGGAGCGGGCGTCCGCGCCCACGCGGCACGTGGTCGTCATCTCCCTAGACGGGCTGCGCGCGGACGCCATCGAGGCCTCCGGCGCCACCAACCTCAAGCGGATGATGCAGGAGGGCGCCTGGTCGCTCGACGCGCGCACCATCATGCCCAGCCGCACCCTGCCCTCGCACACCTCGATGATGACGGGCGTGTCGCCGGCGGTGCACGGCATCACCTGGAACGACGAGCAGGTGGATGCACAGGGGCGCGTGCGGGTGGCCACCATGTTCGACATGGCCGACAGCGCCCACCTGCAGACGGCGGCGTTCTTCGGCAAGGCCAAGTTCCGCCACCTCATCCACCCCGACGCCCCGGACGAGGTAGAGGCGCCCAGCGGGCTGGAGATCGTGCTGGCGCCGCAGATGACCCAGAACGTGCTCCAGTACCTGCGCTACCACGCGCCGGACCTGCTCTTCGTCCACATCCCCGATCCCGACATCGCCGGGCACTCCACGGGGTGGATGGGAACGCCGTACCGCTGGGCCGTTCGCCGCGCCGACGCCGCCGTGGAGCAGATCCGCCGCGCGGCCGTCGCCCGCTTCAAGGGCGACGTGGTGGTGATCGTGACGGCGGACCACGGCGGCCACGGCCGCGATCACGGCACCGACGCCATCGAGGACGTGCGCATCCCCTGGATCGCCTGGGGCGCCGCCGTCCAGCCCGGCGAGCTGCCCACGGGCATCCGCACCATGGACACGGCCGCGACGGCGCTCTGGCTCCTCGGCGTCCCCGTCCCCGAGCGCTGGGAAGGCCGGCCCGTGACCGCGGCGTTCAAGGCGGGCGCGGCCGGCGCAGGACAGTGATTCCGCAAGTCCGCCGGTTTCGAATCGGCGGTTGAAACCGCGGCTGGAACGTCACGAAATCCGCCTGCGCGGATTGCGACCCGCCAACACTGCCGCGGTTCCGCCGCTGTCATTCCGAGGCCCGGCCGCGTCGGGCCATGCCTTCGCGCCGCGGGTCGCAGGGCCGAGGAATCTACCCTCGGCCTCCTGGAGGGCAGACGCGGCAGCCCGCGCCATTCCCGCGGCCGCGACATCGCCCGACAGTGCCGGCGGCGGGTCCGGCGCGCCATGGCCAGCCTCCAGCACGCCGACGGTAGATTTCTCAGTCGGCGCCACGGTGCCGCGCGAGGGGCGGATCCAGCGCGGCGCCTCCTTCGAAATGACAGGCTTGGGCGCCCCGCAAAACCCTAAACGAGGGCGGCGGGTTCCCGCGCCGGGACCAGCGCCTTGGCCATGCAGGCGGCGCTGGCGGGGCAGATGCTCTGGAACTCCGGCGTCGCGGCGATGGCGTCAGGGACCGCGTTGCGCTCGGCCCGCGCGTAGCCGCGGCGCGCGAAGAAGGGCTCGGCCGTGGTCGTCAGTAGGTAGAGCGTGCGGATGCCGGCGGCGCGGGCGTGCGCCTCGAGCGCATCCACCAGCCGCGAAGCCAGTCCCCCGCCCCGCCGCGCCTCCGGAACGGCGAGCGAGCGCAGCAGCCCGTCATCCCCCGCCACCTCCATCCCCACGACGCCCGCGATCCCGTCCCCATCCCGCAGAACCACGAAGTGCCGCAGGTGCTCCGGCGTCAGGTCGTCGTGCGGAAGCGCGGCGTCGGCCAGCAGGCGGACGATGGCGGAGAAGTCAGAGGGACGGGCGGATTCAGGACTCATCATAGGGACCGGGCGGGGCCGTCACACGCCGACTGGATACGCACGACGCGGACACGACTGAAAGGTGCCGACATCCACCGATCCACACAAGCGGCATGACAACGGAAAAGGCCGGCCTCGTTCGGAAGCCGGCCCCCGTACTTTCGTACCCTCGTACTTTCGTACCGCCGTCCCCTACCACCGCGCCGGGTTCCCCCGCACGTCGATGTGGATGAACGGCCCGTGCGCGCCGTTGTCAGTGTAGATGCCGGCGCCGCCGGTGAGCTCGGGGTAGCGGCGCTCGATGCGGTCCACGGCGCGCAGGATGACGCGGGCGTCCTCGGTGTCGCGGCGGCCGTCGCCGTTCAGGTCGTCCATGTAGCCGTCCTGGTCGCTGTCGATCCACACGTCGCTGGCGTCGCCGTAGGTGTGGCGGCTGAGCAGCGCGCGGCCGCCCTCGCCCACGCCCTGGTTGTTGTACGCCGGCGTGCGGAACCCGCTCATCACCGCCACGTGCTCGGCGCGGATGCCCATGGCGTTCAGCTCCTGGATCACCAGCTCCAGCTTGTCGATCAGGCGAAGGTCCAGCGCCAGGTACTTGGGCCACACGCTGAACTGGTCCTTGGTGAGGAAGTTGCGCAGGCGAAAGTGCTCGCTGACGGCCAGGTCCTGGTTCTGCGGGGTGACTTCGATGAAGCCGGCGGGGGGCGCGTAGCGGTCGAAGCGGCCGGAGGTCTCGGTCTCGTAGTTGCCGATGCGGTAGCCGTTCAGGTAGCCGCCGCGCTTTTCGCTGAAGGGCACGCGGGTGATGACGGACAGGTCGTTCACCTCCTGCGTGAACCCGGGCGCGCGCAGCCGCAGGCGCCAGATCCCCGCCTCGGACGGGGCGCGCAGGCCGTGCATCAGCTGCCCCTCGCCCAGCAGCGACCGCGTGGGCGTCCCCGCGAACGGCTCCCAGCGGTAGGCCACGTCCGTCGGGTTGGGGTTCACGTCCACCCACTCCAGCGGCAGCTCCAGCGGCCGGTTGGGGTCGGTGACCACCGCCCGCAGCATGCCGCTCTTGCCGAACGCGCTGCTGGCCAGCCGCACCGCGTCCTCGGCGCCGTGCCCCACCACCCGCCCCGGCAGCGAGGCCGACGACCAGGTCAGGGGGGGCAGGGCGTGGCTGGGGAGCCAGGCCCCCAGCGAGGCGCCCGCGAGGGCGAGGGTGGCGGCGACGGCGGTGGCGCGGCGGGCTGCGGGCATGGGAACTCCTGTGCGTACTGCGAACGTGCAGAACTGCGGGCAAAACCGGGTGCGCGGGCGCGCCCGGGACGATGTCGGGTTCGAGCTTGGGATCTGGATCAGCGGACCGGCGCCGGCTGCTGCGGCCGGGGCGTCTTGCGAAAGACGCGGGGTCCGGCAGGGCCGCCCGGCGCGATGGCCGGGCTGCGGTTGAAGCGGCGAAGTGGGTCCTGCGCCAAACGCGTGCGGCGCCGGGGTGGCGAAACACTCCGGGCGCGCTCTACTTTTCTCTGTGCGTTCAACGGGAGTCGGCGCAAGATAGGCACGCCGCCGCAACCTTGTCAATGCAGTCATCTTCTTCCAGAACTGCAACATGCCTGATGCGACGCACCCGCGCGTCTGCCTGCTCATCCTGGACGGCTGGGGCCTGCGCCCCGCCGCCCCCGACAACGCCGTCACCGTGGCCCATGCGCCCACGTGGAAGCACCTGTGGGAGGAGGGGGATTACCCGCGCGCAAAGCTGACCACGCATGGCCCCGCGGTCGGCCTTCCGGAGGGGCAGATGGGCAACTCCGAGGTGGGCCACATGAACCTGGGCGCGGGCCGCGTCGTCATGCAGTCGCTGCAGCGCATCGCCACCTCCATCGAGTCCGGCGAGTTCGCGCGGAACGCCGTCTTTCTCGACCTCCTCAACAGTGTCAAGGAGAACGGCGGCACGCTGCACCTGATGGGGCTCATCGGCCCCGGCGGCGTGCACGCGGTGGACGAGCACCTGCTGGCGCTGGCGGAGCTCGCGGCCACGCACCGCATCCCCAACGTGCGCGTCCACGTCTTTCTCGACGGCCGCGACACGCCGCCCCGCTCCGCGCGCGACTACCTGACGGAGCTGTTCGGGCGCTGCGGCGGCGGGGACGGGTGCAAGGTGGCGACGATCATGGGCCGCTACTGGGCCATGGACCGCGACCGGCGCTGGGACCGCACCGAAAAGGCCTACCGCGCCATCGTCCGCGGCGAGGGCAAGCCGGTGCACGACGCGGTGCAGGCCATCACCGACGCCTACGCGCAGGGGGAGAGCGACGAGTTCGTGGAGCCGCGGGTGATGGTGGATGACGAGGGGAAGCCGCTGGGCAGCGTAAAGGACGGCGACGCCATCATCTTTTTCAACTTCCGCTCGGACCGCGCCCGCCAATTGTCCCGCGCGCTGGCGGTGGAGGAGTTCGACGGCTTCGACCGCGGGGCCGACCGGCCGCGCATCCGCATGGCGACCATGACGCAGTACGACGGGGACCTGCCCCTCCCCGTCGCCTTTCCGCCGCAGGAGTTGAACGACAAGCTCTCCGACGTGCTCGCCGCGCGGGGCCTGCACAGCTTTCGCACGGCGGAGACGGAGAAGTACCCGCACGTCACCTACTTCTTCAACGGCGGCATCGAGGATCCGCCCGCCGGCGAGGACCGCCGCCTGGTCCCCTCTCCCCACGTGCCCACGTACGACAAGCAGCCGGAGATGAGCGCGGCGGACGTGACGAAGGGGCTGGTAGAGGCGATCCGCGCGGAGACGTACGACGTCCTCGTCTGCAACTACGCGAATCCCGACATGGTGGGCCACACGGGGGTGATGGAGGCCGCCGTGGCCGCCGTGGAGGCGGTGGACGCGGGGGTCGCGCAGGTGCTGCAGGCGTGCCGCGACACGGGGACCACGCTGATCGTCACGGCGGACCATGGCAACTGCGAGCAGATGTGGGATCCCACCACCAACGGCCCGCACACCGCCCACACCACCAACCCCGTCGGCATCATCCTCGTCGAGCCGGACGGGCGGCGCACGGCGGCGGCGCTGAACGACGGCGCCCTGTGCGACGTGGCGCCCACCATCCTGGGCCTTCTCGGCGTCCCCCAGCCCGCCGCCATGACGGGGAAGGACCTCCGGGCGCGATAGCCGCCCGCCGCGCTGCGCTCTCTACTCGCGCCCGTCGTGCCCCAGTTGGGGCACCGGCGCCCCGGAAACCGTGTGCGTGCCACGAAGGGAGACAGCCCAACCGCCCGCTGAACCTCCTTTGGAGCGGTAGCAGATCATCACCTCGGATCGAGAGATGGGTTACGTCCGTTCGACCGAATTTCGTGGAAATCCGCCGCTAAATCCCACGTTGCTCGATCTGTCGACGCATCGGTTTATCCTCTGCTACACACCGCTGGTACAATCAGAAAATAAAATCATTGCACCAAGGGAGCGGGAGGCGTAACGTCTCCCCGGCACCAAATCCAGGGTGCTGACCCCCCGCCTGCCGTAACCTCCCCGGACGGATCTACGTGGCGCCGCGCAGTGCATCTCGATGCGCCTCATGCGCTCGTTGCGCGCCAATTTAGATCGTTGCCGCCGGACCCACCCTGCCGCAGGCGCAGGGGTGCATCTCCTTCAGACTTGCCGGGAGGACTCAATGCGACAGCTCCACAATCCCCTCCGATTCATCCCCCTGCTGCTGGCCGGCGCCGCGCTCGCGGCCTGCGACCAGCGCACCCCCGACCTTCCCACCGGCACGCGCGCGGAAGTGGGCGAGGCGGGGATCGCCCCCCTGATCGCGGCGGGGCCCCAGGCCATTCCCGGCAGGTACGTGGTAGTGCTGCGCGGCGGCGAGGCTGGAACGGCGGCCGCGCTGGCGCAGGAGGTGGTGCAGGCACACGGCGGAACGGTGACCCACACCTACGCGGCGGCGCTCAACGGCTTCGCGGCCAGCCTTACCCCGGCCGCGGTCGAGGCGCTGCGCCGCAATCCGCGGGTGGAGTACGTGGCCGAGGACGCCGAGGTCCGGATCAACACCACGCAGACCGGTGCCACCTGGGGGCTGGACCGCATCGACCAGCGGGCGCTTCCGCTCAACACCACGTACGTGTACAACCCCACCGGCGCGGGTGTGCGCGCCTACGTCCTGGACACCGGCATCCGCACGGCGCACGCCGAGTTCGGAGGGCGCGCCAGCGTGGGCGCGGACTTCATCAACGACGGGCAGAACGGGCAGGACTGCCACGGCCATGGCACCCACGTGGCCGGCACCATCGCGGGCACCACGTACGGCGTGGCCAAGGCCGCGCAGGTGATCGCGGTGCGGGTGCTGGACTGCGGGGGCAGCGGAAGCTGGGCCGGGATCATTGCCGGCGTGGACTGGGTCACCGCGAACGCCCAGAAGCCGGCGGTGGCCAACATGTCGCTGGGCGGCGGCTACTACGCGGCCGTCAACACGGCCGTAACGAACTCCATCGCTTCGGGCGTGGTGTACGCCATCGCGGCGGGCAACTCCAGCTACGACGCCTGCAGCTACTCGCCCTCCAGCACGCCCGCGGCCGTCACGGTGGGCTCCACCGCGAACACCGACGCGCGCTCGTACTTCTCCAACTACGGCACCTGCGTGGACCTGTTCGCGCCGGGGAGCGACATCACCAGCGCCTGGAACACCAGCAACACGGCGACCAACACCATCAGCGGCACCTCCATGGCGTCGCCGCACGTGGCGGGCGTGGTCGCGCTGTACCTGCAGGGCAGCCCCGCCGCCACCCCGGCCACCGTGGCGGCGGCGCTGGCCTCCACCAGCACCCCCAACCGGGTCACGGATCCGGGCCCCGGCTCGCCCAACCGGCTGCTGTTCTCGCTGCTCACCGCTCCCCCGCCGGGCGCCACCATCGGCCTGTCGCACTCGGCCCTCTCGTTCACCTTCGTGCGGCCGGTCGCCAACGCGGTGGGGGCGGCGGCGAACGACGCGCCCGCGCAGGCCTTCCTGGCCACCAGCGGCGGGCCGGCGAAGGAGATCCCGAAGACGGCCTCGGGCGACGAAGCGACGATGAGCAGCACGCTCTCCACCGCGATCACCCTGTCGAACACGGGGACGACGACCCTCAACTGGACGGCGGGGAGTGACCGCGGGTGGCTTTCGCTGGACCCGCCGGGCGGCGCGCTGAACACCGGCTACACCGCGCTCCTGAACGCCACGGCCCGCTCGGACGGGCTGGCGGCGGGCACCCACACCGGCACGCTGTCGGTGGTGGATCCGGCGGCCACCAACTCGCCGGGGACGGTGAACGTGACGGTGAACGTGGTGGAGCCGGTGATGCTGGTCGTGGGCACGCCCCGCACCGGTCTCTCCGGAGTCTCGGGAAGCCTGCGGTACTTTGCCGTCCAGGTTCCCACGGGCGCCACCAGCCTGCGCATCGCCATCTCCGGCGGCACCGGCGACGCGGACCTGTACGTGCGCTACGGCCAGATCCCCACCACCGGCCAGTTTGACTGCGCCTCGACCGGCGGCACCAACGAGGACAGCTGCCAGGTGGCCTCGCCCCTGCCGGGCACGTACTACGTGCTGGTGCGCGGCTTCGGCTCGTACTCGGGCGCCACGCTGGCGGCGACCAGCGGCGGCGTGCCGGCGGGGCCGCTGAACCTGGCCGCGCGGCCGGCGACCGCCACATCCATCCAGGTCACCTGGACGGACGGCAGCGTGAACGAGACGGGCTACCACCTGCACCGCAGGACGCAGTCGTCCGCGGGCGCCTGGGGTTCGTGGGCCAGCGTGGCCTCGCCGGCGGCCAACGCCACCAGCTTCACCAACACGGGGCTCACGGCGGGGACCGGCTACCAGTACCGGCTGCGCGCCTGCAACGCGGCGGGGTGCTCGGCCTGGGTGTACGGCACGGCGCTGAGCATTCCCACCGCGCCGCCGTCGCCGCCGTTCAACCTGCTGGCCTCCGCGGTGTCGGGGACGGCCGCGTCGGTCACGTGGACGGACGGCAGCAGCGACGAGACGGGCTTCACCCTCATCCGGGCGCTGCGCAACCTGGACGGAAGCTGGGGTGCGTACGCCACCATCGCCTCGCCGACGGCCAACGCGACCTCGTTCAGCAACACGGGGCTGCTGGCGGGCCGGCAGTACCGGTACCAGCTGCGCGCGTGCAACCCGGCGGGGTGCTCGCCCTGGGCCACGTCGGCCATCCTGGTGATGCCGACCATCCCCGCCGCCCCCCCGGTGATCTCGGGGACGCCGCTCTCCGCGAGCAGCATCCGGGTGCAGTGGACGGACGGCAGCAGCAACGAGACGTCGTTCCCGCTGGAGCGTGCGCCGGTGAGCGCCGCGGGGGTGGTGGGAACGTTCGGGCCGGTGGCCACGCTGGCGCCCAACCAGGTGCAGTTCACCAACACCGGGCTGGCGGTGGGCAGCTATCGCTACCGCATCCGCGCCTGCAACGCGGCCGGCTGCTCGGCGTGGACCACGACGCCCACGGTAGTCATTCCGCCGGTGCCCGCGGCGCCGGGGAGCCTTACGGCGGCGGCCCTCTCCGCCACCTCCATCCGGCTTACGTGGACGGACGGCCCGGTGGAGACGTCGTACCAGGTGTACGGCGCACTCCGCAACCTGGACGGCAGCTGGCCGGCGTACGCCAGCGTGGGGACGGTACCGGCCAACACGGTGCTGTACGACATCGCGGGACTGCTGTCGGCAAGGGCGTACCGCTACCAGGTGCGCGCTTGCAACATCTCCGGCTGCTCGGCCTGGGCGACCAGCCCCATCGTCAGCACGCCGTAGCCTGACGGACGTCCCATCACCAGACGTGTCCCCCGGCGGATCGCTCCGCCGGGGGACGCGTCGTACTTCCGTCCGCGCTTTTACATCTGCGAGAATGTCGCGGACCCGAATCGTGCAGCAGGCGGATGGTTCTCCAGATCGCGATCAGGGGGATGATCGACTCGTTTTCGTGTGCCGCCGAAATCATCCAGCGATCCGCGTCCCTCCGCGAAAAAACGCGGATGGCCCTCTGCCGCATTCCGTTTTCTCCCCGTTCCCGGGATTTCACGCCGGCTCGTGCCTCGTCGACAACCGCGCCATGCCTCCGCTCACTATGGATCCGTTTCGACCAGAGCGAGGGAAACGGCACGAGAAAACTCCGCTGACTCTGCTCACTCTGCGTGAGGCATATCTATCTCGACGTTGCCACCGGGTCCTGGGGATACCGAAACTCCGCTGACTCCGTTGACTCCGTGTGAGGCCCATTCTTTGAACATTCTGCTCCAATTGTCAGAATCGCGATCGCGGTCCTGGGCCCCGCGCGAAAGCGCCGGATTTGCGCGCGCCTTGCGCTCGGCGGAACAAACCGTAGCTTCGGGCGGCTATAAGCGGCGGTCCTGGGCGGGAGCCTTCCGTCCGGGACCGCACCGTTCTCCCCGGCGGGGCCCCGCGCCCCGCCGCGCAGTCATCAATCGGTACAGCCAGACCAATCGCCCTCATGATGCGACTTTCGCGGACCGTCCTGCTGCTTGCTCTTGCCCTCACGGCGGGCGCCCGCGCCGCGGCGGCGCAGACCATTCCCTCGCCGTACGACTACATCGACAAGTCGCAGGCGGCCGGCGTGTACGTGGGCTACCTGTTCACCGACCCCGACGTGGGCCTTCCCGACAGCACCACGCTGCCGCTGGCCCCGCAGTCGGGCCCGGTGTTCGGCGTGCGCTACCAGATCCGCGCGGCCGGCCCGCTGACCATCGACGCCAGCGTGGGAGTAAGCCCCACGGAGCGAAAGCTGTTCGCGGCCGAGCTGGACGCCGACTCCGTCTTCATCGGCCCGCAGGACCTGGAGACCACCGTGCCCTCCACCGTGGTGATGGCCGACCTGGGGCTGCGGTTCTACGTGACGGGGCCGCGCACCTGGAACGGGCTGGCGCCGTTCGTGATCGGGATGGGCGGGGTGGCCGGCGACGTGCGCGGCACCTTCGACGAAGAGGCCGAGGTGAGCGACGAGGCCAAGTTCCGCTTCGGCCCCTCGTTTGCGGTGGGAGCGGGGCTCGGAACCGACTGGTTCCCCGTCCCCAACGCGTCGCTGCGGGTAGAGGCCACGGGCCGGCTGTGGCGCGTGAACACGCCCAGCGCGTTCCTGGAGCTGCGCACGGACGAGCGCAGCGAGTGGAACCCGGTGCTGGGCATCACGGTGGGCGGGGCGATCCACTTCTAAGCCAACGCCGTCAGGGAGGGCCGCATGGCCGGCAGGTACACGGGAGACATCTTCGACTTCTCGGGGATGACGGATGACGAGTTGTACGACGTGGTCGTGCAGGAGCTGCGCGAGCATCCCGAGATCGATTCGGAGTGGGTGGAGGTGCAGGTCAGGGACGGGCACGTCACCCTCTCCGGCCGGGTGGGCAGCGACAGCGAGGTCTCCGTCGCCGAGCAGGTGGTCACCGAGATCCTGGGGCTTACGGAGTTCACCAACGAGCTGATGGTGGACGAGCTGCACCGCGGCGAGACGCCCGAGGCGGCGGACGACGCGGTGGCGGCGGATCTGGAGATCGCCTCGCAGTACGGCGAGACCAACGACAACCAGTCCGACACCGCGGCGCACCTGGTGGAAGACCTGGACGCCCAGACCTACGGCACGCACAGCCTGTCCGACGCGGTGAACGACGGCGCCAGCTACTCGCCCCCCGACCGCCCCACGGGCGAGGGGTACGGGTCGCGGGAGAACCACTGAGGGAAGTGCGTGAGTGCGTTGGTGCGTGAGTGCGGAAGCATCACGCACCGCACATGAATGAGCGGGTCCCGGCATCGCGCCGGGACCCGCTTTTTCGTTGTTGCCGCGGACGCCGCCGCGCACCTCACACCACGCGCTAAAGCCCGCGACTAGGACGGCCATAAGCCCCGTCTCGGCTCGTTACACTCGCCGAACGGGGCTTCAACTACCCGGTATCTCTCGCCGTCGTGGAGGCCGTGGCCACGCGAGCGGGTGAAGCCCCGCCGGTGAGCTTTGCGAACCCTGGGCGGGGCTTATGGCATTTCTAGCCGCGGGCTTTAGCCCGTGGCGGTATCGGCGAGATTGCCTCGCCTACGATCCTACGCCTCCCCCCCGCCGCCGCCCGCCTCCGCCGGCTCCGTCGTCGTGCCTTGGCTAGACTGCGGGATCACGTCACCGTGCGGCTGGGTCTCGGCCTGGTCCACGCGGACAGTGAGGTGGTTGATCACGCCGCGCACGCCCTGCGTCTCCCACGCATCGTCCCAGGCGTAGCGCGCCTCCATGAAGTCGTCCACCTCGCCGCGCAGGGTGACCACGCCGTCCTCCACCTCCACGTCCACGCGGTCGATGTCCACCCACACGTCCTCGTACAGCCGGCGGCGCACGGCGTCCAGGATCTCGTCGTCGTCCAGCTCGAAGCCCGTGTCGTCCAGCTCGTGGCCCCAGCGCTCGCCATGGGGGCGCGGCGGGCGGCTGAGCTCGGGGTGGCGCTGGTAGGCCTGCTCGGGAAGGAACGGTCCGCCCGCGTAGCCACCCTGCCACTCCTCCTGGAACTCGCCGCCGTAGCCGCCCCAGCCCGTGCGCCGGATGGGCCCGTCCGCATAGCCGCCACCCGCGGGCCCCTCGTACCCGCCGCCGTACAGGCCGCGGTCGTAGCCCATCGGGCCGTCCCAGCGGCCGTACTGCACGCTGCGCGGGCTCCACGGCGGGCCGCCCATCGCCTCGCGCGGCGGGCGGTTCCATTCGTAGCCGCCGCGGCGCGGCGCGGGCCGCGGCCCCCATCCCCCTGCAAAGCTCCCGTCGTACCGGCGCATCGCTCCCTCCCGTTGTGGCCCCGTGGTTTTCCGGACGGCGGGGCGCGCAAGTCCCGTTCCCCGCCCCGCGCTTGATGCGGCCCCCCGCGCCCCGTAGCTTCGGCCCATGCATCTGCCCCCCGATCCCGCTTTGCTGGCGCCGCTGGGCGTGATCCTGGCGGGGGGCGCCAGCCGCCGCTTCGGCAGCCCCAAGGCGCTGGCGCGCGTCGGCGGGCGGCGGATCATCGACCGCGTGCTCGACGCGCTCGCCGCCGCGGTGCCGGACGTCGTCATCTCCGCGAACGAGCCGGCGCTCTTCGCCGATCTCGGCCTGCCGATGCGGGCGGACGAGATTCGGGGGCTTGGTGCGCTGGGCGGCATTCACACGGCGCTGCGCTGGGCGGCGGAGCGCGGACGGCCCGGCGCGCTGGTCGTCGCCTGCGACATGCCGTGGATATCCACCGATCTGCTGCGGATGATCGCCGACCGCGCCGCATCCACCTCCGCCGACGCCGTGGTGCCGGAGAGCGGCGGACGGCGCGGCATCGAACCCCTCTGCGCCTGGTACTCCGTCCGCTGCCTGCCGCGGGTGGAGCGGATGATCGGCGAGGGCGAGCGGCGCGTTCACCGGCTCATCGACCGGATCCAGGCGGACGTCATTTCGGTCGATGACGTGCGGCGCGCCGGCGATCCCGGCATCCTCTTTCTGAACGTGAATACGGTGGATGACCTTCGGGACGCACGGCGGCACGGAGAGCCGCCCGCCGTCTGCATCATCGGCAAGAAGAACAGCGGCAAGACGACGCTGGCGGTCGCGCTGCTGGCGGAGCTGCGGAGGCGGGGGCTGCGCGTGGCATCCATCAAGCACGGCCACCACGCCTTCGAGACGGACCAGCCCGGCAAGGACAGCTGGCGCCACTTCAACGAGGGCGGGGCGGAGGCGACCATCATGGCCGGCGAGGGAAAGATCGCGCTGGTGATGCGGATGGACGGCGAGCCCGATCCCCTGCGGCTGATCGCCGACTTCTACACGGGGCGCGGCTATGACCTGGTGCTGGTGGAGGGATACAAGGCCGGCCCCTTTCCCAAGATCGAGGTCTTTCGCCGCGCCGTGCACGACCGCCCGCTCTTCGAGGTCGCGGGGGACGCGGCGGCTTCGTATCTCGCGCTGGTGACGGACGATGCGTCGGTCGACACGAAACTGCCGGTGATCGTGATGGATGCGGATGATCCCGACTCGCACGTGCGGCGCGTGGCGGAGCTGATCGTGGCGCGCATCATCGACGGAGCAGACGATGGAGCGTGAGCGCGCGGCGGACTGGCTGGACGCGGGCGAGGCGCTGCGGACGATCCTGCGCGGCGTCCACCCGCTCGGCGTGGAGGAGCGGCCGCTGCTGGACGCGCTGGGCTCCGTGCTGGCGGAAGACGTGGCCGCACCGGTGGATCTGCCGCCGTGGGACAACAGCGCGATGGACGGGTTCGCCGTGCGCGCGGAGGACGTGCGCGGCGCCTCCGCGGAGTCCCCGCGCGTGCTGCGCGTGGTGGACGACGTCGCGGCGGGCCACTTCCCCTCCCGCCCCGTCGGCCCCGGCGAGGCGATCCGCATCATGACCGGCGCGCCGGTGCCCGACGGCGCGGACGGCGTGATCCGCGTGGAGCACACGGACGGCGGATCGGCGATCGGCACGGCACAGGGCGCCGTCGCCATCCACCTGGACGCGGACGCGGGGAAGAACGTGCGCCCCCGCGGCGAGGACGTACGCGCGGGCGACGTGGTCCTGCGCGCGGGCGACGTGCTGCGCGCCGGAGAGCTGGGGGTGGCGGCTGCGTTCGGGCGCGCGGGGCTGCCCGTCATCCGCCGCCCCGTGGTCGCCATCCTGGCGTCGGGCGACGAGCTGGTGCCGGTGGAGGAATACGAGGAGGTGCGGGCCGGGCGGCGCATCGTATCCACCAACTCATACGCGCTGGCGGCGCAGCTGGCGGAGAGCGGGCTGCAGGCTCGGGGGCTGGGCATCGCCCGTGACACGCCGGAGAGCCTGCGCGAACACCTGGAGCGCGCGGCGGGGTGCGACGCCGTGATCACCACCGCCGGCATCAGCATGGGCGAGCACGACTTCGTGCTGCGCGCGCTGCGGGACATGGGGACGGAGGTCGATTTCTGGCGCGTGCGCATCCGCCCCGGCAGCGCGATGGCGTTCGGGCGGATCGGCGCGCTGGGCGGCATCCCCTGGTTCGGGCTGCCGGGGAACCCCGTGTCGACGATGGTTACCTTCGAGCTCTTCGTCCGCCCCGCGCTGCTGCGGATGTGCGGCCGCACCCGCATTCATCCGCCCACCGTCGACGCGGTGATGCGCGACAGCTACTCGGCGCGCGGGGCAATGATGCACTTTCCCCGCGTGCGGATGGCGCGCGAGTCGGACGGGCAGGTCTCCGTGCGGCTGACAGGCGGGCAGGGCTCCGGCATCGGGACGTCGATGGCGGCGGCGGATGGCCTGGCCATCGTTCCCGCCGACACCGTCCTCACGCCGGGCGACGCCGTGCGCGTCCTGGTCCCCGGCGCCGCGCCGCTGGTGCAGGAGTCGCCGTTCTGAGGCCGAGAGGGTGTTGCTAAACCCTTGATCCGCAACGTGACTTCCTGAGTCATTCGGCGCTGGGCGCACCACGCAGGATGAAAAGCCGTCGCGCGCCGCAACCTGTCATTTCGAAGGAGGCGCCGCACCGAACCGTCTGCCGCCCCCACCGATTGGGCGCCGACTGAGAAATCTACTCGCGGCTGCTCGTAACTGTTCGTCGAGCCGTGGATTCGCGGAGAGCATTTCCATTCAGAGGATATGTCAAACCCCTGATCCGAAGTGTTGACTTCCTGAGGGAGCGCCACGCAGAACCTGATATCACGTAACCGCTTGCGCGCGACCGAAGGATCTCGTTTCGGCCATCGCGGGCCGGCCGCGCCGCACCGGTCCAGCCCCCAGGTGTGGCCGGCGAGATCCTTTGGTCGGCGCCAGGCTGCATTGTGGAAGCAGATTGCCGCGCGGCGGGTCGTTCCTAGGGTCAACGGCTCGACGAACAGTTACGAGCCTCCGACAGTAGATTTCTCAGTCGGCGCCAAAGCGTGGAGTGATAGACTGTTCGGCGTGGCGCCTCCTTCGAAATGACAGGCAGTGGCGCGCGGCGACCTTCACGCCGAAGGGTCGGTGCAGTTGCGGATGACTCAGGAAAATCAACTTGGGGAGATTCCTGAATCGCGACCCATCAACAGAGAATTCGTTCGATGACGACGGAAGAGGCCAATCTGGAGACGGCGCGTGCCTACCTGGCGGCGATCGCGGGGGGCGCGACGGGCGAGGCGCTGGCGCGCTGGTTCACGCCCGACGTGGTGCAGGAGGAGTTTCCCAACCGGCTGGTGCCCGCCGGCGCGCGCCGCGGCCTGCGCGAGCTGCTGGAGGGCGCCGAGCGCGGCCAGCAGGTGCTCTCCGCGCAGACGTACGAGGTCCTCACCGCCATGGCCAGCGGCGAGCGGGTCGCGCTCGAGGTGCAGTGGACGGGAACGCTCGCCATCGCGATCGGCTCGCTGGCCGCGGGGGACGTGATGCGGGCACGCTTCGGCGTGTTCCTGGATTTTCGCGACGGGCTGATCGCGGCGCAGCGCAACTACGACTGCTTCGATCCGTTCTGATTCGCGCAAAGTCCACCTGCGGCGCGGGCGTTGCGTAGAGGCATCTGCAACACCCACATGGAGATGCTTGATGGCGACCGGACCCGATCCCAACCGATTTATCCCCGACGATCCCGAAACGCGCCCCAAGGACTACGCCCGCGGTGACGGCCTGGGCGACCTGCGCTCCACGCGATTGGGGCTGCCCACGTGGGGCGTGGGCGTGCTGGTGATCCTGGTTTTCTTCCTGTTTCTCTACCTGACGCGGTAACGCAGTGCCCGGGTTGGAGTGCCCGGCGTCAAGGAAGGAATGTTGGAGGCGGATCGGGATGGTGGGCCGAACCCGGCATCCAGCCGTCCGATGCAGGAAGCGAGTCGCAGGCATCTACCCGGGCGAAACAGCAGTGAGTCGCCCGCCTCTAGCCCCAGCGCGAGTCGCCGGCCGTTACCCGGGCGGAACAGTCGCGAGTCGCCGGGCCCTCTAGCCCGGACGAGTCGCCGGTCTCTAGGCCGGGCAAACAGTAGCAAGTCGCCCGCCTCTACCTGGGCGGTTGAAACCGCGGCTACAACGCCACGAAGTCCGCCTGCGCGGACTCGGCGGCCAGGCGGTGTGCGGCGTTCCGAACACCGGAGCGTCCGCAACGGGAGCGACCCCCGCCGGCATCAGCGTAGAAGTGCCCAGCACCCTCGAATCGGATGCTGGGCACTTCAACATTCCGTCCGTCAGCTCTGCGGCGCGCCGGGCTCCAGCTTGAACCACAGCTTTACCTTCACCTGGTACTCGTGGATCTCGGCGTTGCGGATGTAGCCGCGCTGCTCCACCACCTCCAGCCACTCCAGGTCGCGCACGGACTCCCCCGCGCGCTTGACCGCCGCGCGCACCGCGTCCTCGAAGCTGCTTCCCGAGGTGCCCACCATCTCGATCGACTTGAAGACTCCGCTCATCGTCCCATTCCCCGTTCCGGTGATCCGGACGCCGCGTCCGGTGCCCGTCCCGGCGGCAAGGCACGTTCCACGGCGCGTGGGGACCAGGATGATTGACGGCGGCGGCGTACGGAGCGACCTTTACTGCGCGCTCACCATCCTCCCGCGGACGGCGCACCGCGACCCCGATGTATCCCGCACCGGCCACCGGCGCTGCCGCGGTGCGAGCCTCGCGTTCCGGCAAGATCAGGAGAGCAGCGACATGGGCCTTCGCACTTTCGTGGCGCCCGATGGGGTCGAATGGCGGGTGTGGAACGTGTTTCCCAGCCTGGCCCTGGACGAAGAGTCGCGCGAGTGGGAGCGGCGCGGCCAGGACGTGCTTGCGTACGAGGGCCCGGAGCGGCGTGAGGGCGAGCGGCGCAATCTGACCCCGTTCGTGAACCCGAGGCTTTCGGGCGGGTGGCTCTGCTTCGAGTCGGAGAACGGCAAGCGGCGCCTGGCCCCGCCTCCGCCCACCTGGGAGGAAGCGCCCGAAGAGGAGCTTGCCACCCTCTTGGAACGCGCCGAGCCCGTCGTTCAGCGCAAGATCCAGATCC
>DASTVC010000283.1:0-5080 GCA_035759295.1 Longimicrobium sp.
GCCGGGGTTCGGAGCGGGTTTTCACGGCGCAAGTCAACAGAATGCACATGCCGGCCGGTCTCCGCAACCGCCGCTACAGCCAGCCCAGGATGCGCGAGTGGATGAATCCCCAGATTACCATCACCGCCAGGAAGACGACCACCACGAACCAGCCCAGCGGCGAATTGCTGCCGGGAAAGAGGTGCGTGAAGTTCATCCCGTAAATGCCGGCGACGAAGTTGGGCACCATGATGATGACGGTGACCGCGGTGAGCCGCTTCATGATCAGGCCCAGCCGGTTGAAGGCGTAGAACACGTGCACGTCCAGCGCCGCCGCCAGCAGGTCACGGTAGGTATCCAGCTCCGCCATCACGTGCACGGCGTGGTCCTGCACGTCGGCAAACCAGGGGCGCAGGGCATCGGGAACCACGCCTTCGCGCCGCAGCACCTCGGCCAGCACGTGCGTGGTGGGGGCGAGCAGCCGCGGCACGCGCAGCAGCTCTTCGCGCAGGGTGAACAGGTTGGCCGCGGCGTCGTCGCTCCCGGAAAAGATGGCGCCCTTGACGGCCTGGATCTGCTCGCGGATGCGGTCTTCCGCGTCGAAGTAGCCGTCCACCAGGCTTTCGAACAGCGTGTAGGCCAGGGCCGCCACGCCCAGCGTGTACCGTCCCTCGTGCCGTTCCCAGCGGTGGCGCGCCTTTTCGAGCACCGCGAGCACGGCGGGGACGCGGCGGTGGATGGTGACCAGGTAGCTGGGCCCCCAGAACAGGTTCAGCTCGGCGGGTGAGAAGGTGGCGCCGTCGTGCTCGGCGGCGTAGACGACGATGAAGTAGTAGCCCGCGTAGGCGTTGCACCGCGGCCGCTCGTGCGGCGTGGTCACCTCTTCCAGTGCCAGCTCGTGAAAGCCGAACACGCGGCGCAGCAGCTCCACCTCCTCGGCGCCGGGGTCGCTCACGTCCAGCCACAGCCGGTTTTCGGGCTGCGCCAGGAGGTCCGCCAGCCCCTCCACCCCCACCTCCGCAGGCGCGCGGTCTCCGCCCGCGTCCACCACCAGCCGCATCGCTCCCATGTGGCCTCCCTCCGGTGAGCCCCGCGCTGAACCCGGACGTGCATGGTCGGGCGCGGGGGGCCGTGGCGCAACGTTTTCGTGCGGTGGGAGCGGGGACGGGAAGCGGATCGTCAAGAAACTGGACGCGGCGGGTAGCGCGCGGCACTATCCATGGATGCCCGCAGCCGTCTCCCGCGCTCCGCATCCCTCGATGTCCGCTCCCGCCTTGCCCGCCATCCTGCCCGACGCCGCGGCCCCGGCTCCGGCTGCTTCGTCCGATGCGTGCGCGTCGTGCGGCGCGGCGCTGCTGGGGGACTTCTGCCACGCGTGCGGCGAGCGGCGCGTGCAGCCGGACGAGCTGACGCTGCGGGCCTTTGCGCGCGAGGTGGCATCAGAGGTGGGGGACTTGGACTCGCGCACGTACCGCTCGCTGCGCCTGCTGATCACGCGGCCGGGCTTTCTGACGGCGGAGTTCGTGGCCGGCCGGCGCCGCGCGTACCTGGGGCCGCTGAAGCTGTTCCTGGCCGCGTTCGCCGCCATCCTGGTCGCGAGCAGCGTGGTTGCCCGCCGGCCGGCGGACGACGCGGTGGCGCGGATGAACGGGTCGTGGATGGGCGGCATCGTGGACGCGATCGCGGCGCGGCAGGGCGTGTCGTCCGCCCAGGCGGTGGAGCGGCTGAACGCGACGGCGGTGAGCCACCTGTCCTGGCTCTCGCTGCTCGTTCCGCTCATCCTGGCGGGGGCGGTGGCGCTGGTGTTCGCGCGGCGGCGGCACGGGTATGTGGAGCACCTGGTGTTCGCCCTGCACGTGGCCACGTTCAGCTTCGTCATGGGCATCTTTACGCTGCCGATGGAGCCGCTCGCCCAGCGCCGGCCGGCCATCGGCATTCCGCTGCTGGCCGCGCTCTCGCTGGGGGTGATGGGGTTCTACCTGTGGCGGGCCGTCGCGCGCGTCTACGGCGACGACGGATGGCGCGGCGGATGGCGGGCGGGGGTGCTGCTGGTGGGGTTCAGCCTGGCGCAGTCGGTGGCGGGCGGGCTTGCGATGGTCACCGCGACCCTCGCGCTGCTCTATCTCTGAGCCCGATCAGGGCTCCGTGGCGGGTTCGGAGAGTGCCCGGAACGCCTCCAGCGCGGCGCGCTCGGCCCAGCACTCCGCCAGGCGCCCATCCTGCACGCGCCAGATGGCGATCCCCGTGAAGGCCACGGCACGCCCGTCCGGCGGGAGGCCGAAGATGCCGTTGTTCCGTCCCGTGCAGAGCCACCGGGAAACGACCCGCTCTCCCGACGCATCCGCGAACACCTCCAGGATCTCGTTCTGCGCTCCCTCCAGAACCCCGTGAAAGCGCTCCACCCACGCCTTGAACGCATCCCGCCCGCGAATGGACGACCCCGCGGAGTGGATCGCGTAGTCCTCCGTCATCAGCTCGTCGATGGCGTCCAGGTCGTGCGCGGGGCCCCAGACGCGCGTCAGGAACTCCACCGCCAGGCGCTCGGCGTGGGGACGGGAGGCGTAATCGGGTCCGATCGTCATGGGATGCGTGCGGTGGATGGGCGTGGGGGCAGCCGGCGGTGCGCTCGACTCCCTCAGCTGCCGTGGCGCGGCTGGCGCTGCACCGCCCAGACGAGGGTGATGGAGATCAACAGAATCGGTATGGGGAGCAGGACGGCGGCCAGGAAGATCACGAGCGCGACGGCGGCCCCTGCCGCCGTCGCCCATGCATCGACCATGACCCCGGCGGCGCGTTGCAAGTCGGGCGAGGCGTCGACGATCACCGTCGAGTCGCCCCCGACTCTCGCGACCACGAACGACGAATCCCTGCCGATCCGCACCAGCGTATCGCCGGACGGCGACGATTCGCGGGTGATGGTGAAGCCCCTGTCCTCCAGGGCCTTCTTCATCTCCGCCCGCGACGCTGAATCCGCCTCCGGGATGGTATCCAGGCCGAAGGCGTGCCGGTCATAGCGCGGCGGGGGCGGATCGCTCGTGAGCCACAGCGCCGCGATCAGCAGCGCTTCCACCGCGATCCCCGCGAGCCACAGGCGGCCGATGCGGCGCGGCGGCCAGTCGCGAAGACGCATCATCGCAACCGCGGCTCAGCGGCCTTCCAGCCGCGCCAGTCCCGCCATGGCGCGCTGGATCACCTCGTCCACCTGGCCTCCGGTGTAGCCGAGGCGATGCGCGTCGGCCAGCAGGCGCTCCGCCAGAGCCTCGTCGCCGCGGGTGGTGGCGATCACGTGCAGGTTGTAGACGGCCACGCCATACCGCGGGTCCACCCGCAGCGCCTCGTTCAGATCCCGCTCGGCGGCGTCCATGTCGCCCGTCTGCATGCGGGCCGCGCCAAGGTTGTTCAGCGTCATGGCCTCGATGTCGGCCGTGTAGACCGTCCACTGCAGCCAGATGAGGTGCCTGAGCGCCGGGCGCCGGCGGACGCGGGCCAGGAACCGTTCGAAGTGGGGGATGGATTCCTCGAACTTTCCTTCCGCGAACAGGCGCCGCCCGCGAAAGAAGTCCCGGAAGGCCGCGCCCTGGATGCGTCCCGGCACCAGCACGAGAAAGAGCAGCGCCAGCAGTCCCCATCCACCGCTCCCCACCGTCATGAGCGCAAAGCAGCCCACCAGGAGGGCCAGGATCCCGACTGGGTAGAGCAGCTTGCGGATGAAGGTGGCGTTGAATCGCTGCATCAAACTCCGAACTGGCGCAGGTGGTGGTCCAGGTGGCGCCAGGCCAGCACGCCCCACATCCGGCCGCTCAGCGCGCCGAAGGCGGGGTGCCGCGGCCACTCGTCCGCCGGGTTGCGCGCGGCGAAGCGGGCGATGGCGGAGCGGAGGGCGGCCATGTCGTCGTCCCAGGTGCCGGTCGGCTGCGCCAGGAACTCCGGCGCCGTCGGCGTCCCCTTGGGCCACGGCAGCCAGTAGATGATCAGCCGCCGCATGAGCCAGTTGTCCAGCGGCGTCTTCTTCGGCGCGCACTGCAGCTCGCCCAGCCCGGTGCGCAGCTGCGAGGTCAGGTGCACGATCATCTTTCCCACGTCCATCTTGCCCCACCGCCGCTGCTGCTGCGGCGTAAGACGGTCCACGCGGGACAGAATGCCCTCGCGCGCGGCGGGATCGAAGAGAGTGGGCATCGGCTGGCTCTGATTGGGGAGGGACGACAGGGAAGGGATGCGGATCGCCCGCGTCGACCGCCGAGATACGGGTGCGCCGCGGCGGTCGCGCGCGTCTACTGTACCCGCGCGCGCTGGCGGCGGGGCCGGGTCGGGGGCGGCTCGCCGATCTTCGAGGGCTGCGGCGGCGGGGGCGGCAGCGCCGTGACGACGGAGTCCGCCATCGCGCTCGGGCGCGCCGGGGGAACCTTCGATCCGGGCGCCGGACGCGGCGGCGCGGGCGGGACGTGCGTCGCGGGATTGCTCAGGCTGTCGAGCCGGAAGGCGATCTGCTCCCACGCCTCCGCCACCGTCTGCGGATCGCGCGCGTGGCCGTTGACCCACGCCCTGAGCTGCCGGTCGGTAACCCCGTGCTTGCGCAGCGCCGCCGTCTTTTCCGCGGGCGTGGCGCCGTCGGGGAGGGAGCGCAGCGCCACGTTGGCCGCCACGAACTTGTCCCGCGGAATGACGCCCGCGGGCTCTTCCTCCTTGCCGCAGGCGGTGAGGACGAGGGTGGCGGCCAGGAGTAGCGGAACGCGGCGGATCATCATCATCGAAAACGAAACCACGTAAACGTCTGGATACAGCCAGGTACACCGGGGCGCCGCGCGCGTGCCGGGGAGCATCCGCGCGGCGGATTTCGGGAACCGGAGCGTACCGGCGGCGCGGGATTGTGTCAAGACACGCGTTGCGCGGCCCGCGGCGGCCGGATAAGCTACTCGCGGGATACCCATCCACCCACGAATGCACGCACCGCATGGCACGCCCCAACTTTCGCAGATCCTTCCGCCACGCGGCGGCGGCGGCCTTTCTCGTTCAGCTGGCGGCCGGCGCGGCCGCCGCGCAGCAGGCGCCCCCGTCGCCCGCAGACGTCCTGGGCTACCAGCTCGGCGAACGCTTTACCCCC
>DASTVC010000284.1:0-3211 GCA_035759295.1 Longimicrobium sp.
CATCAGCGAGTAGATTTCTCAGTCGGCGCCAGAGCCGGGGGTGGCAGACGGTTCAGCGCGGCGCCTCCTTCGAAATGACAGATTGCGGCGCGGAGGCTTTTCAATCCGCGGGCAGGGGAAGCCGCGGATGGCGCAGGAAACCATCTGGCAGTCTTCGAAGTGCGAAAAGAGGACGCGGAGGAAATCCCCCGCGTCCTCTTTTTTCGTTCCGGCGCCGGGCTCAGTCCACGGAGACGGTCGCCAGGGTCTGGCCCTTGTCGGTGCCGCGGGAGGCGGCGATGGCGAACACGTGCACGCTGCGGCTGCCGTTGCCGCCGTTGGGCACCACGTGGATGTGGTAGAAGCCCGGCAGCCGCGCCGCGCTCACCTGCGCCACGTGCACGTTGGCGCCGTTCCCCGACGCCATGGGATCGATGCGGAAGTTGGCCGCGGTAAGCCCCGTCACCGGCTCGCCGTTCGGGTCGGTGACCGAGGCGACGATGCGGTTGGTGGGGCGCTCCTCCGGCGCGGTGAGCGTGTCCTCTGCGACGGCTTCGACGGTCAGGCGGGCCATGGGACCTCTGGGGGGCTGCGGGGTTCTCGCCGCGGCGGCGCGGAGGGGCGGTCCGGCCGGTACGCGACAATCTGCTGAGACATGGCGATCCGGGAGCGGTTACGGCCCCGCGTTCCCCGGCGTATTCGCCCGTCTGCTCGTAGTATAATATATGTTTGTTGTCGGGGAAGGTGAATAGTTAGAGTGTCTTCCTTTTGTCGCGAACCCGCATCCGCTCCGTCTCGCTTCTCCGCCGGGCGCCGTGCTTGCATCCACGGCCCCGCGCAGCATCTTTCCGGTGCAGCCGGATCTTTCCCCACGCACATCCATCCCGGAGCGCCCGTGAACGCGTGCATCCTGTTCCTCTGCCTTTCCTTTGGCCGGCAAGACGCCCCGCGGCTTAGCGACCCGTTCATCGGGGAGGACAAGTTCAAGCACTTCGTCACCTCGTTCATCGTCACCAGCCTGGCGGCCAGCGGCGCGCGGGCGGCGGGGCTGGACCACGACAGCGCGCTGATGGTGGGTGTGGGGACGGGCGCGGCGGTGGGCGTGGCCAAGGAGGTGCGCGACCTGGGGCGCGAGGACGCCACGGCGTCGTTCAACGACATCGTTTGGGACCTGGCCGGGGTGGGCGCGGCGGCGGCGGTGGCGTCGCGGTCGCAGTGACGCCGCGGGCGGGGCGGTGACGGCGGTGCAGATTCCGGAGGTGCCGGCGCGTCTGGTGTTCGCGGGCGGGGCGTGGAGCGAGGCGCGGGCGCGGGTGATCGAGCGCACGGCGTCGTGGAGACGCGGCAGCGCGCTGGCGCAGCTGGGGTTGTGGCTGCTGGCGCCGGTGGTGTTCTGGATTCCGCCCCACATCCCCTGGGTGCTGCTGGTGCTGGGCCTGGGCGCGTACCGCGCCGTGAACCGTTTTCGCGAGCACCGCACGCTTGTCTCCCTCCGCGGTCCCTGCCCCAAGTGCGGCACCGAGCAGGAGTTCCGTGAGCTCGGGCGGATGAAGCAACCCCACACCGTCCACTGCGCGAGTTGTCGCTGGGAGCTGCGCGCCGACGTACCGCTCTCCGGCGCGGCCACGTAGAGGGGACCGCCGGGGGCGTGGCGCGCTCTCCACCCCGGGCTAAAGCCCGGGGCTATGAAGGCCATAAGCCCCGCCCTGGGCTCGCGGAGCTCGCCCGGCGGGGCTTCACCTGCCCGGGTCGGCAAGGGCCGGCGCGCGGGGACGGCTCGCGTGTACGATGACCGATCCACGGAGCACGCAGCCCGCCCGCGCGAGCGGTTGAAGCCCGGTTTCGCGAGGAACGAGCGAAGACCGGGCTTCTGGCCGCTCTAGCCACCGGCTTTAGCCCGTGGCCCCGGGCGCGAGGAGCTCGCCCAGCGGGGGCCGGCGCGCCGGGGCGCGACGCTAGTCTGCCAGGCCGAACTTCCGCAGCTCGGCGGTCGCGAACAGGCGCCGGTCGGCGGGGTCGGGGAGCAGGCGGTCGCGCACGGCCTTCCACTGGACCAGGTCGTCTCCGTAGTCCGCCGCGACCCGCTCGGGAGTGAGGTTGTTGATCTTGCCCCAGTGCAGGGTGTGCGCGATCCCCTCCCGCTCCAGCACGTCCAGCATGTGCATGTAGGCGCGTACGGTGCCCGCGCTCCCCGGCCCGTCGCAGTCGATGGCCGCGCTGTCCACCCACCTCGCCGGCGAGAGCAGCCCGTGCCCGGGCCCGCCCCTGACAAAGCGCAGCGTTACCGCGGTGGACCCGCCCGCGCGGCTGAATGCGGTGCACAGGGCGTCCACCGTCCGCACCAGCTGGCCGCGGTCGCAAAAGGCGCCGGCGGAGAAGGACGCCGAGGTCGGCCTGGCTGCTTCCAGGGTCTCGCCCCAGGTGCCGTAGACCTCGTCGGTGATCCCCTTTCCCACCGCCAGCCGCATGATGGTGTGCAGGATGAATCCCCGCGCCCACGGAAAGTTGCGCAGCGCCCAGACGATCATGCTCTGCGCGTCGTATCCTGCCCCCAGATCGGCAGGTTTCTGGCGGGTGTAATCGGGTCGATACGGGAACTTGTACAGAAAGCGCACCACGGCCTTTCCGAACGGCTTGTCGGGCCTGAGGATCACCATGGTGAAGTAGGGCGGGTCCTGCCCCTTGAGGCCCTTTGCCTCGGAAAAGGCGTGGAAGTCGCCACGCTGCAGGGTCTCCAGGTCGGCGCGGCCGAAGTCGATGAGCTTGAGGTACGGCCGCACGAGAAACCGTTCCACGCTCTCGATCACCATTGCGGTGATGATCCCCAGCGATCCGACCGCGACCAGCGCCGCCGCGAACGCCTGGTCGTCGCGCAGCGGGGTGGAGCCGGTGGCGCGGATGAAGTCGTCGCTCATCAGCCCGGCCGCCGGCTCGATCCACCACGTTCCGGCGGGAGTGACGATCTGCACCGCGCGCACGTGCTGCTGAATGCCGCCGGCCGTGGGCACCGAGCCATGGGTGCCGGTTGCGCAGGCGCCCGGAAAGGTCTGGCCGTTGCTGGCGCCGGTGGTGCTCAGGCTGCGTCCCATCTCCTCCAGCTTGTCGAGGACTTCGTCCACCTGCACGCCGCCCTCCACCAGCATGTACGCGCGGGGGTCCACACCGGGCTGCGCGAAGTCACCCGCGGCCAGCTTGAAGCAGCGGTTGAAGCGGCGGGTGTTCAGCATCCACC
>DASTVC010000285.1:0-16688 GCA_035759295.1 Longimicrobium sp.
GGTCGGTGCCGCCGCTGGCGATGCGGCGGGCGGCCTTGCGGGCCACCTTCCCCAGCTCGCGCTCCAGCTGCCGCACCCCCGCCTCGCGGGTGTACTCGCTGATCACGCTCTCCAGCGCCGGCTCGCTCACCTCCAGCTCGCCCTCCTTGAGCCCCGCCTGCTCCGTCTGGCGGGGCAGCAGGTAGGTCTGGGCGATGGCCTTCTTCTCCATCTCGGTGTAGCCGCGGAACTCCACCGCCTCCATGCGGTCGTACAGCGGCGCCGGAATGTTCTGCGTGTAGTTGGCCGTGGCGATGAACAGCACCTCGCTCAGGTCGAACGGCACGCCCATGTAGTGGTCGGTGAACTCATGGTTCTGCGCCGGATCCAGCACTTCGAGCAGCGCGCTGGACGGGTCGCCCTGGTAGCTGACGCCCAGCTTGTCTACCTCGTCCAGCAGGATGACCGGGTTGCGCGCCTTGGCCTGCTTGAGCGCCTGCACGATGCGCCCGGGCATGGCGCCCACGTAGGTGCGGCGGTGGCCGCGGATGTCGGCCTCGTCGCGCACGCCGCCCAGCGCGATGCGCACGTACTTGCGCCCCAGCGCGCGGGCGATGGACTTGGCGATCGACGTCTTGCCCACGCCCGGAGGCCCGGCGAACAGAAGGATGGGCCCCTTGGCCGTCGCCTTGGCCTTGGCCTCGGCGATCTCCTTCTCCAGCACTTCCGGCGCGATCTGGGCCTCGGTGTCTTCCAGCGCCTCGGCCTCGATGGCGGCGTCCTCCTTGACCTCGGCCTCGGCGCGGCGCGCGGCCAGCTGGCGCACGGCCAGGAACTCCAGCACGCGGTCCTTCACGTCCTCCAGCCCGTAGTGGTCCTCGTGCAGGATCTCCTCGGCGCTGGCCAGGTCGAGCGAATCTTCCGTGCGGATGTTCCACGGCAGGTCCGCCATCCACTCCAGGTAGGTGCGGATGACCTGGTACTCGGCGCTCTGCGGGTTGGTGCGCTCCAGGCGCCCCAGCTCGCGGTCGGCCTCCTCACGGGCGCCTTCCGGCAGCTCCAGCGCGTCCAGCTTCTGGCGCAGCTCCTCCAGCTCGGCGCCCTCGTCCTCTTCGCCCAGCTCGCGCTGAATGGCCTTCATCTGCTCGCGCAGCAGCATCTCGCGCTGGCGCTCGCCCAGCTCTTCCTGCACCTGCTGCTGGATCTCCTCCTGCGCCTCCATCAGCGCCAGCTGGCGCTGCACGATCAGCAGCAGGCTGCGCAGCCGCTCCTCGACGGACAGGCTTTCCAGCAGCTTCTGCTTGGCCTCGGTGCCTACTTCCACGTAGAAGGCGACCAGGTCGGCAAAGGCGCCGTGCTCGGTAACCCCCTCCATGATCTGCTGCAGCATCTCAGCGGGAATGCCGCGGCGGCGGCCCAGCTCGGCGGCGCGGTCACGCAGCTCGCGGTACAGCGCCAGGAACGCCGGGTCTTCGGCGTTCACGGGCTCCAGCTCCGTCATCTCGCGCACGTGGGCGGTAAGGCCGCGCCCCGGCGTGTTCACGTACTGCAGCGCCAGCGCGCGCGACTCGCCGTGGATGAGCAGCTGAACGCCACCGGCGCCCTTCTGCACCTGGGCAATGCGCACGATGGTGCCCACCGTGTACAGGTTGTCGAGCTCTACCTCGTCACGGTTTTCCTTCTGCGCAATCGCCAGCATGCGGCGGTCGCCCGCGAGCGCGGCCTCCACCGCCTGCAGCGTTCCCGGCCGCCCGGCCGAGAGCGGCACGGCGGTTCCGGGAAAGATGACCGTCTCCCGCAGGGGGAGCACCGGCAGCATCGTCTTTTCGCTCATCGTTGTCTCGCTTCTCCATTCGGTTGCGGCGGGCTCAGTGCCCGCCGCCTGCTGGAAGCGCTTCCTTCGCATCTTCCCTGCCGCGCTACAGTACACCCGTTTTCGCACTCGGTTGCACCGTAAACCCGGTCTACATCTAATCTTAACCTACTCCCCGGGGGTATCTGCCATTCCGGCCGGAGGTCCGGTGGAAGCGTGCCGCTTCGGCGCTCCACTGCCGCTGTGGCACAAGGTTCGTCCAAAGCGTCTCTGATGATGATAACACCGACGCGGCTGCGGAGGCATCGGTCACGATATGAAGAGGCGGCGGGAGGATGCGCCATAGGCGGTCCCGCCCCAGTCCTGGATGCTCCGTTCTCACGCATCTCCAAACCTGCCTGTATCCTCGGTGGCCGTACTTACACGCGGGCTTCCGTGGCGTCTCAAGCCAGTTGTAGCCGGGCTGTATCGTTCGCGGCAGGGCTTTCGCTATGTCGCATCCGGTGCGTATCGTTCATCCGTACAAACCTTGCGCAGCCCTGAGCCCCCACCCGTGTCCGAATCCACGCCGCCCGAGCGCCAGTCCGCCGCCTCCGCCGCCCGCCGCGCGACGGACGATCCGCACGTCTTCCTGATCCCGCGCGAGGCGCTGCCCGCCGGGTTCGAGGAAAAGGTGGCGGCGGGCGCGTTCACCCCCGCGCCCACGCGGCCGGCGGCGACGGTGCTGCTGGTACGCGATTCGGCGGACGGGCCCGAGGTGCTGCTGCTGCGCCGCCACGGCCGCAGCGGGTTCGCGGCGGGGGCGTGGGTGTTCCCCGGCGGCGTGGTGGACAAGGGCGACGCCGACCTGGCACTGGTGGAGCGGGTGGACGGCCCCACCCCCATGCAGTGGGCCGACCGCCTGGGCCTGAGCGACCCCGCCGAAGCCGTCTCGTTCGTGACGGCCGCGGTGCGCGAGGCGTTCGAGGAGACGGGCATTCTGCTGGCGCGCGTGGCCGACGACGCCACCAACCCCCGCGGGCACGAGGGGCTGGACATCGCGCGCCGCGCGCTGCTGGCCGAGGTGGTGGATCTGCGCCAGATCGTCATCAACCACAGCCTGCGCATTCAGGGCGGCGACCTGCTGTACATCGCGCACTGGATTACGCCCGAGCCAGAGCCGCGCCGCTACGACACGCGCTTCTTTCTCGCGCGCGTGGGCGCCGACGCCGTCTGCACGCCGCACGAGGCGGAGATGACGGAAAGCGTGTGGCTCACGGCCCGCGGCGCCGTGCGCCACTTCGAAACCGGCTCGCTCAAGATGCTGCCCCCAACCGTGCACACGCTGCGGCGGCTGGCGGGCTTCGGCTCGGTCGACGAAATCTTCGCTGCGCTGGCGGACGCGCCCGTGCCGGCCATCATGCCCGTGATGCGCGTGCAGGGCGACGGCGTGGCCATCGTCCTCCCGGACGAAGCGCGGGAGTAAGGGTCGCGAGGGACGCAGGGAGTAAGATGAGGACGCGGAACTGGATTATCCGCGTCCTCTTCTTTTCCGTGGCCTCTCGCTGTCATTCTGAGGGAGGCGCCGCACGCAACCGTCTTGCTCGCTCCAAAGCCTGGCGCCGACCGAAGAATCTTTATCGGAAACGCGCCGGACGGCTTCTCGCGTCGAACCCGGCGTGACCGACACGACCGTGCGCCCAGCTGGCAGATTCTTCAGTCGGCGCCAGGCTTTTCAGCGAGAAAGAGAGCTTCGCGAGGCGCCTCCTTCAGAATGACAGTTTCGTCGGAAATCAGAGTGGCGGGTTCGTCGGATCGGGCATCAAATCTCTACCTGCCAGAGGTCGAAGCCGCACTGGGTGGTGTCGCCGTGGGCGGGATATGGGTTGCTGAATGACAGCTTCCGGGTGATGAAGCGGCGGCGGGACGGGCTGAAGACAACGCCCGTCGCTTCGTCCATCGCCCCGCCGACGGGCTCCCGCGTCCGCGTATCCCACACCCCCGTGCCGCGCGCGCCCACGACGGCGACCAGGCCGGCAGGCCCGGGGACCAGGTTCAAGATCTCGCCGTGGGGCGATTCCACGGAGTGGACGATGCGCAGCGGATCGAACCGCCACCACTCCAGCCGCGGGGGATAGTGGTAGGCCGCCAGGAACCCGCCCTCGTCCGGGTCCAGCGCGACGGCCCTGGGCTCTTCCCGGTCCTCCGGCCCCTCCAGGGTGCCGATGGAATGGCGGGCGGGCTTCGCGACGTCGGTCCAGTCGATCCACCCCACGCGCCCTTCATCCAGCACCAGCGTCCACGGCGCGCGCGGATGCCAGACGCACGTGCCCGCCGCCTCGTCGTGGCCGAACTTCCACGTGGTGGTGTCGAAGACGGCCACCCCTCCGGACATCAGCGAGAACCGCGCGCCATCCGGTGAGAACGCAATCTGCGGATCGTAATTTCCCCATCCTTCGGAAATCAGCCGCGGCTTCCCCGCGTCGATGCCGACGGGGCAGGCGACCAGAACTACGTCGTGCGTGTTGACGATGGCAACGCCCGCCCGCGCGCTCACGGCCAGGCGCGGGTATCCGCCCGTCGCGGGCTCGACCGGCTTGCCGAAGGCCGCGCTCAGCGGCGCGTTCACCTCCCGGCCCGAATACAGTTTCTCCACGGCGCGGGGATGGGGATCCAGCACCGCGCGCCACACGTCCGCCGCGGGGGTAACGAGGATCACCGTCTCCTCGTCCCAGAACGCCAGGTCGCGAACGTCGAAGCCAAAGGAAACCTCGCCCACGCGGATGATGGTGGACACGCGCGTCTCCGGGTGCGGGGGATGATGTGCGGCGGATGGGCTGGCGCGGGGAGCGCCTTACAGTCACGTTAGTAAAAAGCGGCGGATGCGTCCATCCGCATCACCTATATCCACCGTAAGATGGATGGGTGATGGTGGCCGTCACGCTTCTTGCGGCCCGGAGCGGACCCGCGCCAGCCCGGCCGCACATCGAAATCCGGCACAGAACCGACGTCCCATGACCCAGCGCCCCACGACGCTCGGCGCCCTGCGCGCCGCCGGCTACCGCCCGCGCTCCGTAAAGACGGAGATCCGCGAGAACCTGATCGCCAAACTGAAGTCCGGCGAGACGGTGTTTCCCGGCATCGTGGGATACGAAGACTCGGTGGTGCCGGCGCTGGCCAACGCGGTGCTGGCCCGGCACAACTTCATCCTCCTGGGCCTGCGCGGGCAGGCCAAGAGCCGCATCCTGCGCCAGCTGGCGGGCCTTCTGGACCCCGAGATCCCCGTGCTGGCCGGCAGCGAGGTGAACGACGACCCCTTCGGCCCCATCAGCAAGCACGGCCGCCAGCTGATCGAGCAGGCCGGCGACGACGCACCCATCGAGTGGATCGGCCCGGACCGGCGCTACGTTGAAAAGCTGGCCACGCCCGACGTGACGGTCGCGGACCTGATCGGCGACATGGACCCCATCCGCGCCGCCCGCGGCGGGCACCTGCTGAGCGACGAGCTGACCATCAACTTCGGCCTGCTGCCGCGCGCCAACCGCGGCATCTTTGCCCTCAACGAGCTGCCGGACCTGTCGGGAAAGGTGCAGGTGGGACTGTTCAACGTGCTGCAGGAAGGGGACATCCAGATCAAGGGATTCCCCGTGCGCCTGCCGCTGGACGTGATGCTGGTGTTCAGCGCCAACCCCGAAGACTACACGGCGCGCGGCAAGATCATCACGCCGCTCAAGGACCGAATCGGCGCCGAGATCCAGACGCACTACCCGCGCACCCCCGAAGAGGGGATGCAGATTACCGCGCAGGAGGCGTGGACGCGGCGCGACGGCGGGTCCATGCAGGTGGCGATCCCCCCCTTCGTCGCCGAGCTGGTGGAGCGCGTGGCGTTCCTGGCACGCGACGACAAGCGCATCGACCGGCGCAGCGGCGTGTCGCAGCGCATGCCCATCTCGGTGATGGAGACGGCCGTCAGCAACGCGGAGCGGCGCGCTATCGTGGCCGGCGAGCCGCGCATTCTGCCGCGCGTGGCCGACGTGTACGCCGCGCTGCCGTCCATCACCGGCAAGATGGAGCTGGAGTACGAGGGTGAGCTGCAGGGCGTGGAGGTCATTGCCCGCGACCTGATCGCCGCCGCCGCGCGCGACGTGTTCGACCGGACGTGGGACGTGCACTCGCTGGACACGGTGATCGAGCACTTCGACAAGGGCGGCGTGCTGCAGATCAGCGACGGCGCGTCGGCGGAGGCGTGCCTGCAGGGGCTGAGCGGCGTACCCGGGCTGTCCGAGGCGCTGGAAGAGGCGGAGATGTACGACGCGGCGGACGCGGGGATGACCGTCGCCGCGGCGGAGCTGCTGCTGGAGGGCCTGGCCGCGCACCGCAAGATCAGCCGCGCGGAGAGCGGCGTCTACCAGCGCGCCAGGCAGGAGCGCCCCAAGAAGGGCGGCAAGGGCGGCGGCTTCTCGTTCGGCGACGACATGTTCCAGTAGCGGAGCGGCATCCGGCCGGCCCCACATCGGGCCCTCACCCGGCTCGTTCCTCGCCTGCCCTCTCCCGCAAACTGCGCGGGAGAGGGCGACGCGTTTCTACGGGCTTCACCCCCGGGCGGGTGAACCCGCGGCTGGAAAAGCGGAAAGCCCCGCAAACTGCGCGGGGCTTCAACCGATCCGTCGGGTATGTACCCTCGTTCGGTGCGGCAGGAGCCAGTCCGCGCAGGCGGACATCGCGTTTTCCCAGCCGCGAATTCATTCGCCATCGCCATCGCCCCGGCCGGACCCCGCGCCGAGATACGTCGCCGAACCCGGATCCTCCGCCCCGGGATCCCTGTCCCCTATCCCCTTCCGCCGCCCTACCCCGCCACCGGATTCGGCAGAATCCCCGCGGCCGCCAGCGCATCCGCCAGCCTGCCCGCGTCACGGTTGCGCAGGGGCTGGATGGGCGGGCGGGGGGCGCCGCCGTGCATGCCGATGGAATCCAGCGCGGCCTTGACGCCCTGAACCCCCATCTCCCCCACCACCGCCTTGTGCAGCGGCGCAATGCGCTCCTGCAGCCGGCCCGCCTCGCCGAAGCGCTCTTCGTCAAAGGCGCGGCACACCTCGGCGCACTCGTGCGGCATCAGCAGCGACACGGCCAGAATGCCGCCCACCGCGCCCATCTCCAGCGCCGCGTACAGGATGGCGCCGCTCCCCGCCAGCACGTCGCACCCGCCGCGGCAGGCGTCGATCAGCGCGCCCAGCACCCGCAGGTCGCCCGACGAGTCCTTGATACCGATCACGTTGGGGTGCCGCGCCACCTCCGTCACCAGCCCCGGCTCCAGCTCCACCCCGCTGAACCTGGGCGGCACCTGGTAGAGCAGGATCGGCACCGGCGACGCCTCGGCGACGGCCAGGTAGTGGTCGCGCAGCGCCGCCGGCGTCATCAGCGGCTTGTAGAACGAGGGCGGCTGCACCAGCACCGCGTCCGCGCCCTCCTCCGCCACCCGCTGCGTCAGCCGGATGGTCGCGCGGGTGGACTCGCACCCCGTGCCGCAGAGAAGGAGCCGCCCCCCGTCCATCAGGTCGCGGGTGGCGCCGGTCAGGCGCACCTTTTCGTCCTCGTCCATCAGCACCCCTTCGCCGGTGGAGCCGAAGAGGACGATCCCCCGCAGCGGCGCCTGCAGCCACCGCCGCACGTTGGCGCGCAGCGAGATCACGTCCGCGTCGCCCGTCACCGGGTCGAACGGGGTGGTGGCCGGCGCGAATACGCCCCTCAGGTCCACGCGGCCCCCGTGGGCTCGGGCGCCAGGCCGGGAAGGGTGCCCGCGGCGCTCACCCCGTCGCCGTAAAGCGGCAGGCGCACGGTGAACGTGGTTCCCTCCCCCACGGTGCTGTCGACCTCGATGCGCCCCGCGTGCGCTTCCACGATCTCGCGGCAGATGGCCAGACCCAGTCCCATCCCCTTCCCTTTCGTGCTGTGGAACGGCTTGAAGATGTCCTTCACCTTGTCCGGGGCGATTCCCGGGCCGTTGTCGGCCACGGAGACCACCGCCTGCCCCGCGTCGCGCTCCACCATCACGCGCAGGCGGGCGTCGGGCGTGTCGCCCATGGCCTCGCGGGCATTGCGCACCAGGTTGTCGATCACCTGGCGCAGGTAGTACGCGTCGGCGTACACCACCGCCTGCTCCACGCCGGCGGCGTCCACCTTCATCCCCTCGCGCGACTCATGCGCCGCCACCTGCCGCACCAGGTCGTCGACGAAGACGGGCTGGCGATTCAGCGCGCGCTGGGCGCCAGAGGCGTAGACCGACAGCTCGTCGAGCATGGCCACCAGCCGCTGCGACTCGCCGATGATGGCGTTGGCCACCTCGCGGCGCTGCGCGGGGTCGGCCACCATCTTTTCGTTCTGCAGGATGTCGGAGTGCAGGACGATGGTCTGCAGCGGGTTCTTGATCTGGTGCAGGATGCGCGCGGTGGCCGTGCCCATGGCCGCCAGCTTTTCCTCCTCGGCCCGGCGCCGGTCGCTGCGGCGAAGGAGGGTAAAGATGACGCCGGCGGTGAACAGCACCACGCTCATCACCACGATCACGCTCACGGCAAAGAGCAGGCGGTTGTCCGTTCCCCCCTGAGGGAGGGCCGCCGCCGGGGCCAGCAGGATCATTGCAAGAGCCATAAAGAAAGGTGCCGCCCCGCGGCCGGGCAGCCGCGGTTCGGGGTCGGTCCAGCGTTGCGCGCGGATGCGTCAGGTGCGGCGGGAGTCGGGAACGCGGGACACCACGAAGCTCACCGTCTCGCCCTTTTCCTCGCCCTCGGGCACCACGCACTCCACGGTGATGCGGCGCACCACGTGGCGGTTGTCGCGCAGCATCACCTCCACGTCGATCCCCAGCTCGGGCGCGGCGATGTGCGTGCGCACGCGCGGACCGGGGTCCGCGGCGGGCGGGTCGGGGTTGCGGAGCAGGATCTTGGTCGACTGGCGGCCGGTGTCCAGGCCCCGGGCCACCTTGATCTGGTGGAACCAGTCCGGCTGGTACCCGATCAGGTACCGCCGCCCGTGCTGGTCCTCGCCCTGCCCTTCGCGGTTGTGGCGTGCCATCCGCACCTCCGGACTTTGAAGCGGTACTGCGCATTTTCCCCCAAACATTCTCCCGTGCACAACGCCGCGTGTCAAGGCACACGTTTGTCGCTGGCCCCCGGACCGGATTGGAATCCGCCGATTTGCGTGCTGCGGCGCCGTGTTGTCCGTTCCGGCTGATTTCCGGGTTCCCCGCTGCGCACCCTCTCCCGCCGCCCCCGCGGCCCCGCGGAATCCGGCTCGCGGTCCGAATCGAGGCCGCTCGACGCGGACGGCGCCGCCCGGCTCCCAAACGGTGCGGCGGGCCGGGGTGTCTTTCCGGCAGTACCGCTTCCCTCCATCTACGTTGGAAAGGGGATGGGCACCACGGTGAGGATGAAGATGGCGATGCACGCCCAGGCGATGGCGCGGCGCAGCGGGTCCAGCCGCAGCGCCGGATCGAAGACGGGCGGATGATGCAGGCGGCCGCGGCCGATCACCATCACCAGCGCGGCCCAGAACAGCCACCCGATCCACCCGGACGCGAGCGCCAGCAGCAGCGCCACCGTCATCGCGCCCACCCGAGCGTGCAGGCGATGGGAAAGGGCGAACACCACGTGCCCGCCGTCCAGCTGGCTTACGGGGAACAGGTTCAGTGCGGTAAAGAACAGCCCCAGCCATCCGGCGAACGCCAGCGGGTGCAGCAGGACGAAGGGGGCGTCGGCCAGGGGCGAGATCGCCCGCAGCAGCACGAAGGCCGCGGACTGGCCGATGCGCAGGATTTCGCCGTCGATCAGCAGCCCGATTCGGCTCCCGTCGGCCCACGACGGCGCTTCGTCCAGCGCCCGGGACCAGAGCAGCCCCAGCGCGACGGCGGGGATGGAGAGAAGAAAGCTGATGACGGGCCCCGCGGCGCCCACGTCCAGCAGCACGGAGCGGTTCAGCAGGGGCGAGCGCAGGCGGATGAACGCTCCAAAGGTGCCGATCAGGCTGACCATCCACGGCGCGGGGACAAAGAAGGGCGGCGACACGTCCATACCGTGCCGCCGCGCCATGGCGTAGTGCCCCAGCTCGTGCGCGCCCAGGATGAGAAGCAGGGGGAGCGAGAACCACAGCCCCGGTGCGACGGAAAGTGGTGTCAGGTGCGTGGGCACGGGAATCGCGGTCCCCGCGAAACTCGCATCGCGAATCCGGAGGGGGTCGCCATCCACCAGCGTGGCGCCGGCGAGGGTCGCCGTGAGCAGGGTGAGCGCCAGCAGCAGCAGGTGCAGCCACCAGCGCTCCCGCGGCCGGGGCCGGATGCGGCGCGCCAGCGTGACTTCCACGCCATCGGGCCCGGGCTGGGAATATACCCGCCCGGGCCATCCGTCCAGACACCGGCGCACGTCGGCGTCCCCCAGCGAGAGCCCGGGGCGCAGGCGCGCCTGAAACACTTGTTGGTCATGCACTTCCACCACGCGCCACACGGCGAACGGCCCCGGTTCCTCGGGCACTTTTCTCTTGACCTCCGTGTATACCGTGCTTAGGTTGGGGCCACGCTTCCTGTCGCCAGACCTGTTGGCCCCGGCGCGCGGCGCGCCCCCTCCCCTGGCTTATCTTCCCACTCAGCGGAACACTCCAGCGGACCCGGGCTCCGTGCCGTCGGGTCTGCCTACATACATTCGGAGCTAGTCGTGGACATCAGCACGATCAAAACCAAGAGCATCGCCGAGCTCCACGAGATGGCGGAAGGGCTCAACATCTCCAACTACTCGGGCCTACGCAAGCAGGACCTCATCTACCGGATCGAGCAGAACCTGCTCGACAGCGAGGTGGTGCTGCGGGGCGAGGGCGTGCTGGAGGTCCTTCCCGAGGGCTACGGCTTCCTGCGCTCGCAGGACTGGAACTACCTGTACGGGCCGGACGACATCTACGTGTCGCCCAGCCAGATCAAGCGCTTCGACCTGCGCACCGGCGACACGGTGCTGGGACAGGTGCGTCCGCCCAAGGAGGGCGAGCGGTACCTGGCCCTGCTCAAGGTGGAGCGGGTGAACGGCGACGAGCCGGAAAAGGCCAAGCACCGCGTGGCCTTCGACAACCTGCGCCCCCGCTACCCCGACCAGCGCATTCACCTGGAGACGTCCAGCGCGGACCTTTCCATGCGGGTGATGGACCTGGTGGCGCCCATCGGCAAGGGGCAGCGCGGGCTGATCGTGGCGCCGCCCAAGGCCGGCAAGACGATCCTGATGCAGAAGATCGCCAACGCGATCACCGAGAACCACCCGGAGGTGCACCTGATCGTGCTGCTGATCGACGAGCGGCCCGAAGAGGTGACCGACATGCAGGAGAACGTGCGCGCCGAGGTCATCAGCAGCACGTTCGACGAGCCGGCCGACCGGCACACGCAGGTGGCGGAGATGGTGCTTGAAAAGGCCAAGCGCCTGGTGGAGCACGGCCGCGACGTGGTGATCCTGCTGGACAGCATCACCCGCCTGGCGCGCGCCTACAACGTGGTGGTGCCGCACTCCGGCAAGATCCTGTCGGGCGGCGTGGACGCCAACGCGCTGCACAAGCCCAAGCGCTTCTTCGGCGCGGCGCGCAACATCGAGGAGGGCGGCAGCCTTACCATCATCGCCACGGCGCTGGTGGAGACGGGAAGCCGCATGGACGAGGTGATCTTCGAGGAGTTCAAGGGCACCGGCAACCTGGAGCTGTCGCTGGACCGGCACATCGCCGACAAGCGCATCTTCCCGGCGATCGACATCAACCGCTCGGGCACGCGCCGCGAGGACCTGCTGCTGAGCGAGATGGAGCTCACGCGCGTGTACCTGCTGCGCAACTTCCTTTCGGACATGCCGCCGGTGGAGAGCATCGACTTCCTTCTCAGCCGCATGCGCAAGACCAAGGCGAACAAGGAGTTCCTGGACTCCATGGCCCGCGGCGGCTGATCCGCCCGCGTCGCCGAAACGCCGAGAGCCGGCCCCGCCATCCGCGGGGCCGGCTCTGTTTCGTGAAGCATCCGTTACGCCTCATGCGTGGCTTCTAATGTCCTGTAACCAAGGCTGACTTCCTGAGGGAGCGCCACGCGTAACCTCAATACACCCAAGTGCTTGCGCGCGACCGAAGGATCTCCTCTCCGCCGCTGTGGGGCCAGCCGACGAGCATCGAGGCCGGCCTCTCGGTTGTGCCGGCGAGATCCTTCGGTCGGCACCAAGCTCCATCGTAGCATCGGGTTACGGGGTGGTGCCCCCCTCAGGAAATCAACATTTTGGACGGTTCAGCAACACCCTCTGAGGGAGCACCGCACCGAACCTTACCTCACGCAACGGCCGCGTGCGACCGAAGGATCTCCTCTCCGCCGCCGCGGGGCCAGCCGTCGAGCGTCGAAGCCGGCCCCTCGGTGGTGCGGACGAGGTCCTTCGGTCGGCGCCAGGCACCATCGTAGAAGAAGGCCGGGGCGCGGCGCCGCCTTCCTCAGGAAGTCAACACCTGTGGACGGTCACCAGAAATTCGTCCGGGACCGCCCCCTACTGCCAGGCGGGGTGCCGTTCGGCTTCCGTCGGCGTGTTGGTCAGGTTCGTACGGCCGGTGCCGTCGAGGGCGATGTCCCAGGCGTCCGTGCCGCTGGCGCTAAGGCTCGCCGAGAAGCCGATGCGGCCGTTGCCGCGGAAGGTGGGGTACTCCTCGGGGAGGCCGACGGTCGGCGTCACGTTGCGGTGCCCGGACCCGTCCGGGCGGACCACGTGAACGTCCTGCCCCGCGCTGTACACCAGCCACTCCCCATCCGGCGACCACGAGATCGTGGTGTCGTCGCCGGTGGATACATTCAGCGCCACCGGCGCGGTGAGGCCGTCCGCGGCCACCACGTACAGATGCGTGGTGCCGTCTCGATAGACCCGGTACGCGATGCGGGTTCCATCCGGCGACCAGGCCGGCGTAAGACCAGGGACGGGCTGGCCCTGCGCCATCAGCGGACCATCCCCGCTTCCGTCGGCGTTCATCACGCGCAGCTCGCCCCGGAGTTCGGCCGTCAGGCCCACGTAGGCGATGCGTGCGCCGTCCGGCGACCAGTCCGGGTAGTACGACGACCGGGCGCCGCCCCCGCCCAGCCGCGTCTTTACGCCCGTCTCCACGTCCATCTTCCAGATGGCCGCCATGCTTCCCTCCTCGCGCGCGAACACGAGGGAGTACCGATCGGGGGACCACGCCGGAATCGCGTACATCACGCCGGATGCCAGCACCTCGCCCTGCTCGCTCCAGGGATACCGGATCCGCAGATCCGCGGTCCCGTGGCCGTCGACGTACGCCAGCCCGGTTCCCGGGCAGGAGAGGTGCACCTCGAACGTGGTCGTCTGTCCTGCGGCGACGACCACCTGACCGGTGGTCTCACGGGACGGTTTGCAGTTGCGGCTGACGTTCTGCAGCTGAACGGTGTGCGTTCCGGCCGGCAGGCCGGGAAACGTCACCGTGCCGGTGGAGATCGTTCCGCCCAGCACGCTTCCCACCCAGACCTTTACGCCGTCGCGGTCGGGAACGGGGCCGTCCATGGACACCGTGACCCGGATTTCCCCCTCGCCCGGAGGGTCGGTGGGGCCTCCGCCGCCGTCGCCGCACGCCGCGGCCGTCACGAGGAGCGCGCACGCCGCGAACGGGCGCACGAAGTGGTGTCGGAGGAGCATCGTCAGTGAAAGAGCGGGGAAAACACGAGGAGGGATGCGATAAACATATGGCAAACGGCCATCGGACACCATCCCTGCGCCCCGCGGAACACGCGTGATCCCCTCCGTCGCGGATCAGGGTCCCACGCGAAGCACGACGCCGTTCGCTGGCCGGCACTGAAAAGGCCCGCCCCCCAGCCGGGAAGCGGGCCCATCGTACTTTCGTACCCTCGTACTCCGTCCCTTCGTACCGCTCGTCAGAACACGCTGACGTTGATGTACCGCCGGGGGTTCTGGCGGATGTCCGTGGTCAGCTGGTTCAGCCCGGTGACGGCGTTGTTCAGGTTGACGTACAGCTGGTCGTCGGCCATCAGCTTGCCCAGCGTGCCCTGGCCGCTCTCGATGCGGCCCACCAGCGAGGCGATGCTGGTGCTGGCCTGCTGCAGCGACGCCGTGGCCGCGTCCAGCCGCAGGCTCATGCTGTCGGTGCGGGCCAGGGCGCGCGCCAGCTCCGGCTGCGTGGCCGCCCCCTCGATCCCCTGCGCGGAGCGGGTAAGGCTGCTCGTAAGCGCGTTCAGCTGCTGGCGCTGCTCGGCCGCCAGCGTGGTGAGCGCCACCAGCAGCTGCTGCAGCTGCTGCGTGCTGGCCCCCACCGCGTCGATGTTGCGCGGCGAGAGCAGGTCCTGCGCGCGCAGCAGCACCGTGTCGGCGTTCACCCCCAGCTTCTGCGCCGTCTCACCCAGCTCCGCGGCCGTCTGGGTGAGCGTGGTCGCCTCGGCAGAGGGGAGGACGGCGCCGTCCTTTACCCGCTCGGGGCTGTCGCCGGGCACCACCTCGGCCACCATGCTCTGCAGCAGGCCGCCGGAGACGATGGAGATGCGCGAGTCTTCGGGCACCGCGTACTCGGACTCCAGCTCCATGCTGATGCGCACCCCGGCGGGGGTGATGGTGAAGTCGCGGATGCGGCCGATGTTGACGCCCTTGAGCTGCACCGGGTCGCCCTTGCGAATGCCGCCCGCCGACTGCACGACGGTGGAGATGTGGTAGCGTCCGCGGAAGGTGCCGGGGTCCGTGAGCGCGAAGAGCGCCACCAGCACCGCCAGGATGCCGATCACCACGAACAGGCCCACGGAAACTTCGCGGCGGGGCTGGCGGATCGGAGCCATGGTCCGAAGGTCCTCGGTTGAAAGTCGTTTGCGCGGCGCCGCGGGCGCCCCGCCGTCTGCGCGCTGGATCATTGCGTCTCTACCATGTCGCTATCCGGAACGTCGCGCTCCAGGAAGGCGCGCACCAGCGCGTCGTCGCTGTCCCGGAACTCGTCGGCCGTCCCCACGAAGCGCACGCGCCCGTGGTCCAGCATGGCCACCCGGTCCGAGATGGGGAGCGTTCCCTCGATGTCGTGCGTCACGATGATGGAGGTGACCCCCATCTCCTCGGCCAGCTGGGCGATCAGCCGGTGCACCACGGTACCGTTCACCGGGTCAAGGCCCGTCACCGGCTCGTCGTACAGCAGGATCTCGGGCTTGCCCACGATGGCCCGGGCAATCCCCACCCGCTTGCGCATCCCCCCCGACAGCTCGGAAGGGAGCTTGGCCAGCACCTTGGCGGGGTCCAGGTTCACGTGCTCCAGCGCGCTGCTCACCTCGGCCGTCAGCCGCCGGTCGCCCAGCTCGCGCTGCTCCTCGTCCGAAAGCCCCTGCGCCACGTTCTCGTACACCGACATGCTGTCGAAGAGCGCGGCGTTCTGAAAGACGTAGCCCACCTTGCGGCGAATGCGCTGCAGCGTGCGGCGATTGGCCCGCGCCACCGAGTCGCCGTCCACCACCACGTCGCCTGCGTCGGGGTGAATCAGCCCGATCGTCGTCTTGAGCAGGACGCTCTTTCCCGTCCCCGAGTGGCCGACCACGGAGATCGTCTCCCCCCGGGCGATCGAGAGGTCCACTCCCGCCAGGACGGGGTGGTCGAACGCCTTGTATACGTCGCGGTACTCCACCATGGGCTCGCTCATCCCGCCTCCCTTAGTTCAGCAGGAGGGGGGGGAAGAGCGCGTCCAGGACCAGGATGGCCAGCGTCATGGTCACCACCGCCGAGGTGGTGTAGCGCCCCACGCCCTCGGCGCCGCCGCGCGTCGCGAGCCCCATGTGGCTGGCGACGAGGGGGATGACCAGGCCGAAGGCGACCGCCTTGGACAGCGAGTAGAACATGTCCCAGTTGTGCCAGAACAGCTGCGCGCCGTACAGGAACGAGCGGTAGCCCAGCCCGGCCGTGGCCTGCGCCGCCAGCATTCCCGCGAACACGCCCACCGCGTCGGCCATCCCCGCCAGCAGCGGCACGGCGATCACGCCGGCGATGATGCGGGGCGCCACCAGCGTGCGCACCGGGTCGCGGCCCAGCGATTCGAGCGCGTCGATCTGCTCCGACACCTTCATGGTCCCCAGCTCGGCCGTGATGCGCGCGCCCACGCGGCCGATCAGCACCACCGCCGTCATCACCGGCCCCAGCTCCAGCACGATGCTGGAGGTGACCACGCTCCCCAGGATGTACAGGGGAACGCCGCTGGTGAACTGGTAGCCGCCCTGCTGCGAGGTCACGATCCCCGCCAGCGTGCCGGTGACCAGCACGATGGGGATGGAGCCCACGCCCATCCAGTAGATCTGGTTCACCACCTCGCGCCAGGCGATGCGGCCGGTGAACAGGTACGCGATGGTGCGCCACAGCAGCGTGGCCATGCCGCCGGCGTGCTCGAAAAAGCGCTCGGCGCCGCGGCCCAGGATGGCCAGGCGGCGCTCCGGCCACGGCGCACGCCGGGGGTGGGGCGGCAGGTACTTCTCGGCGGCGGTCTCGGCGCCGGCGACGGATGCCGGCTCGCGCGTGGTCTGCATCACCATCCCAAAGTAGAAAAGCGCCGGCCCGGTTCCCCGGTCCGGTCGCGCGCCGCACCTGTCCGTGCGGGCGCGCTCATACACCGGTCCGTCAACTCCGTTCTACGTCCGGCAAGGCCGTTCCGGACGCACGAAGCTCCGAAAGTAGCAGCCGGATCGACCTGCGTCCAACTGCGCCCGGACGCCTCTTCCCGCAGGTTCCGGATTCGAAGACCAACATCGAACTGCGTACGCGGGGTGCCCCTCCCCCGGCCCTTCCCCGTTCGTTCCTCACGGAGAGGGGAGAAGTCGATCCCGCTCCGACATGCATCCAACTGGCGCCCGACAGGGCGCCCCCTTACTCGCCTAGGCTCGCACCTCCCCCAAAAACCC
>DASTVC010000286.1:0-7209 GCA_035759295.1 Longimicrobium sp.
CTGCAGATCGGCGTGGGCAAAGGCTACAAGGGCGCCGAGGGCTCGTGGATCCTGGAAGACAACCACGAGATGTGCACCGCCCTGGAAAAGCTGGGCGCCGACAAGTACAAGCGTTACCGCGTCTACGACCGGGTGCTGTAGGCCTGATCGGACGGCGGATGAGAAACGAGAGCGGCTGCGCGAGGTGCGCAGCCGTTCTCGATTTCATGTACGACGGCCGTCGACTACTTCGGCGCGCGTTCGGCGATGCGCTTGGGCCCGCCCTCCGGGGACTTGGGCTTCTCTTCCGGCGAACGGCCGGCGGCGCGGATGCTGATCACCTTGTTCAGCAGGTCGAACCAGAACGGCGCACCCAGGGAGATGGCGAGGGCCGTGAGGAGCAGGCCGATCAGCTTGAACCAGGTGGGCCCGGTATCGAAGGGGAACAGGTCCGCGTGGTAACCCTTGGGCGCGAAAACGCGCTCGAGACCCGTGATGATGGGCCTCACCCACCTGCCTTCCCGCGGATATCCCGCGGTGTCCTTCCTCAGCAGGCGTGCCTGCACCCACTGTTCGGTCGTCCAGCCCAGCTTGAGCTCCATGCTGTCCAGCCGGGTGCGAGCGGCCTGATAGTTCGCCCGCGCGCGCCTGACGGCCGCCAGCTTCGCCGAGTCTCCTTCGGTGGTGTCGCCACGTGCCCGGGTGGACGTATCCCTCGGCGGGGGTGTGACCCCCGGCGCGGCGGCGGTTGTGTCCGTTGCGGTCGTGTCCGTGGGCTGCGGCGCGGTGGTCGTGGTACCACCGGGCGGAAGCGAACGGCGGGCTGAATCCGCGCGTACCGCGGCCGCCGAATCCGCGTCGGCAGAATCCGGCTCGGCCGCGGCAGCCGAATCGGCGACAACGGAGTCCATCGGCGCGACGGCCGCCTCGGCGCGGCGTACCATGGCGGCGCGGAGCTCGTCGTCCGCCTCCAGCCGGCGCCACATGTCGATGGTGTCGGCGTTCATGCACGCGGCGATCAGCAGCCCCAGCACGAACAGCCAGCCCTGCGTGGTGCGCTTGTACGCGCCTGACACGCGGTCCATGGCGTTGTTGAACCACACCTCCACGCCGTCGTGCAGCTTCTGCAACTGCGTCTGCGCCCCGGCGACCAGGCCGGCTACCTGCACCTGAAGGGCGCTCGCGAGCTTATCGGCCTGCGGCAGCCCGGACAGGATCTCCAGATGCTCGGTCAGCTCGATCGGCGACTCCAGCTTGAGGAGGCCGAGCACCTGCGCGAGCTGTACCTTCGAAAGCGCCTGCCGCGCCGCGGCGACGGCCTGCGCCGCCTGGTCCCTGGTTGCTTTGGGAGCGCTGGCGTGGGCGGCCTGCGCATCGGCGAGCGCCTGCTCCGCGTCAGCGAGCGCCTGGGCGAGCCTGGCTTTCATCAGGCTCACCCGGGCGGCTGCAACGACCTTCGCTGCCTGCTCCTTGTTGGCGGCACCCGAGGCAGCGGCTTCGGCCGTGGTAAGCGCCTGCTGCGCATCCGTAACCGCCTGGTTGGGATGCGCGGGGGCGGGGATCAAGCGCTCGAGGCTGGCGTCCTTCTCATCGACCCCGAGCACGTCGAGCAGGGCCAGCGCAAAGGTGCGTGCGGGGATGTACGACGGCAGCCGCGGCTCCTTGCTGAACACGTCGAACAGCCAGCCGCGCCGCGTGGCGAGCGGCCGGATGAGGCGGTGGTTGTAGAACCGCTCGGTGAGCGAAGCCGTGGCCGCGTTCACTCTGGGGCCTACTCCGGCGAACGCCTTCTTCAAGGCATCCTTCTCATCAATGTCGTCCAGGAGCTTGCCCAGACCCTTCGCCAGCTCCTTGCCGCGCAGGTTCATGACCGCGGCGATGTATTCGTTGAGCGCCGTCGCGAAGAGAGCCAACAGCAGGTACACGAACATCAGCCCGATCACGACATCCAGTGTCTCCAGACCGAACATGGTTTCCTCGCATTGTGGTGGGACGGGCAGGCGCCGCGGGGGCGGGATGAGGACGGACGCGGCTCCTTATTGGATGGACGGGAACGGGCGTTTTCCCAGGTTGCGGGTGGAAGCGAAGGTGCTGGGGTGGACCATCATCCACCGGGGACGCCGAAAGCGATGATCTCTATTCCGCCAGGCGGGCGACGTACAGGCCGCGGCCGGTGAGGCCGTGCGGATCGTGCTCCACCACCTCCAGGCCGGCGGAGTGGAAGGAATCCCTCATCTGCTCGACGGTGAAGAGGCCCAGCTCGTGGCGCTCCTCGAAGCGCTCGATGCCCTCCACGCGGCCGATGAGGTACGAGAAGGTGAGGACGGAGAGGCCGTCGTGCAGGCCGCTGTGTGTCATCCGCACCACCGTCACCTCCGGGTGCTGCGGCGTGTCCACACGCACGTTTCCCACGCGGAACGTGTCCGGTGTCAGCCACGGCTCCACCACGGCCACGCCGCCGGGGCGCAGGTGGCGCGCGAAGGTGCGCATCGTCTCCTCCAGCCGCTCCACCGTCTTTACGTAGCCGATGGCGCTGAACAGGCAGATGAGCGCGTCGTAGCGGCGGCCCAGGTCGAACTCCGCCATGTCGCTCTGGTAAAAGGCGCTCTCCGGGTACCGCCCCCGCGCGATGTCGAGCAGGCCGGCGTCCAGGTCCACGCCGTCGCAGCGGTAGTGGCGGCCCAGGTGGGCCAGGTGGTTCCCCGATCCGCATCCCACGTCCAGCAGCGCATTTCCGCCGGAGCGCAGGTGCGCCTGGATGGCCTGGTGCACGCGGGCGGCCTCGTCGGCGTAGGGCTTCTGGCCGTAGATCTGGTCGTAGAACCCGGCGGAGCGGGCGTAGGCGGATTCGCTCATGGCGCGGGCGCGGAGGGAGTGCGGGAGGCCTGCCACTCGGACTTCAGGATGCCGTACAGCGACAGGTCCCAGAAGCGGCCCTTGAAGCGCTGGTGGTCGCGCAGGCGCACCTCCAGGCGCATCCCCACCCGCTCCAGCACCCGCGCCGAAGCCACGTTCTCGCTTACGCAGTGCGCGTGGATGCGCTCCAGCCCCCATTCGCCGAAGCCCCAGTCCACCATCGCCCGCGCCGCCTCCGTGGCGTAGCCGCGCCCCCAGTGCTCGGGCGAGAGCTCGAACCCCATGTCGGCCAGCGACTCCGCCGCCGTCTCGCGCCGCACACCCACGTTGCCGATCACCTGCCCCGTATCCGCCAGGGTGATGGCGAGCTGGGCCTTGCCGCGCGGCTGCTCGCCCTGCCACAGGATGAACTGGTAGATGAGCGCCTGGCACTGCCGCTCCGTCACCGCGTCGCGCTCGTAGAACCGCAGGTAGCGGGGATCGTTCTCGTACGCGAAGGTCGGCTGCCAGTCGTCGGCGGTGAACTCGCGAAGGACCAGGCGCTCGGTGTGGAGGATCAAGCGGATGCTCGTGTGCGGAGACGGGAAGTGCGGCTGCCGAAAAGATGTGGCGCCGCCGCCGGAGGCGCAAAGGATTTCGCTCCACCCGGATCCCCCTTGTCACCTTGTCACCCGTTCACCCGTTCACCCCGCCCCTGCCACCCGCCTGCTACGGGAACCAACCCCCCGCCGGAGCGTACCCGGAAGCACGCGGCACGGGCAATGCGCTGCCCCGCGCCGCTCCGTTTTCGTCCGACCCCGCAGTCCCGTGGTACCCGATGCTGTTCACCTGGCTGGCGTTCTTCTTTCTGGCGTTCATCGGCAAGCTGCTGCTGGCCGCGGCCATGTGCTACCTGATCTTTCCCGCGGAGCGCACCTGTGACGGCTGCGACGGCGACACCCTTCCCGTGCGGATGGGGCTCGCGGGGCGGGTGATGTCGAAGCTGATGCTGGGCAGCCTGCAGAAGCGCTGGTGCCCCGCCTGCGGCTGGGAGGGCATCACCCGCACCGGGCGGATGCAGGACGCGCACGCCGCCGTCCCGGTGGAGCCCGCGGCGCGCTGACGGCGGATCGACAGAAAGCGAAGGGGCGGCGGACCGTGGTGGTCCGCCGCCCCTTTCATCATCCGGCCGCCGCGGCGGTCAGGGCGCGCCCTCGGCCGCGCGCAGCCGCGCGTCGAGCTGGTCGATGCGCTGCATGGCCTGCGCGAGGAGCGCCTCCAGCGCCTGCACCCGCGCCGTGCGGTCGTCCAGCTGCTCCTGCAGCCGCGCGGTGCGGGCCTCCAGCGCCTTGGCGGCCGCCAGGTTCACCCCGTCGATGTCGCCCATGCCGATGGTGGTTTCCCCCAGCCCCAGGGGGAACGCGGCGTAGAAGTCTTCGGCCACCGGCCCCAGGTGCCTCACCCCTCTGTCCCCGCCGATCATGGTCCAGGTGGTGATGGGGATGGTGCGAACGCGCGAAAGCACGTACTCGCCGTCCACCGGCTGAAAGTCTTCCTTGAGCGTGCGGCTGCTGGCGCAGGTCCAGCTGGGCACGGCGACGGTAAGGTCGCATCCCACGTTGCCGCCGGCGCCCGGCGTGTTGCCGTTGGCCGCCGTGCTCACCCGCAGGCGAATGCCGCCGTTGTAGCGGATGCGGAACTCGTTGTCGGCCTGGTTGCGCACCGAGTCGGTGGTGGACTCGTCGCCCATCACCATGGTGCCCGTGTGCGTGTTGTTGGATGCACGGTAGCCCAGCGCCACGGCGTAGTCGTTGTTGGCCGTGGTGCGGTACCCCAGCGCCACCGACCCCTGTCCGCCGGCCCGCACCGTGTAGCCGATGGCCGTGCAGGCGAAGCCCGAGCAGACGTTGCTGGCGCCGGCGCTGAAGCCGGCCGTGCCGCTCACCGTTACGCCGCTGCCGAAGCCCACGCCCACCGTGGAGCTGACCGTAACCTGGTCGCCGTAGGCAAAGGCGCCGTAGTCGCTGGCGATGACCTGGTTGCCGCCGGCGAAGGTGAAGTCGTCCTGGTTGGAATCGTCCCAGCTGGTGGAGCCCCCGCCGATGGGCGCGCGGCCGAAGCGCACCGCGCCGCGGCAGGGGATCCACATGAAGCGGGTGCCCGCGCCGCTGGCCATGAGCTGCGCCGCGCACCCGGTGGTGTTGCCCACGTCGCGGACAAAGCCGTACGCGGTAAATGCGCCGCTGCTGTCCACCTGAAAGCGGTCACCCAGGACGTTCCCCGATTGCATCTCCAGCAGCGTGGAAGCCTGGCCGTGCGCCGGTGGAGCCGCGCAGAGCAGCGCGGCGGCGGCAAGGGCAAGGAGGCGTCGAGCGTTCATGGCACGCGTTCCGTTCAAGAAGGGAAGGAGGAGGTTCTTCACTGGGCTACGATGCGTAGCTGGTACGCGGGATTGTTCATTCGTCCGGCGCGGATGCTCTGGGGCGCCACCACCAGCAGGTCGCCGTCCAGCGCGTAGGTGCCCGTCACCCACAGCGAGGGCACGCGGCCGTGCGCGGTGCCGGTCCCGTTCAGGTCCAGCACCCCGGCGCCGCTGGCAATGACGCCGCCCGTGGTGCCCGTCACCAGGTTGGCGCCCATCGTCAGGTTGAACGCGCCCAGGTTGAGCGTGGCGCCGTCCGCCACCGTCACCCCGCCGATGGCGGTGGCGGCGGCGAGCACGGGATCGTTGGCCACGTCCGGAATGGTGACCGAGTCCACGCTCGCGGGCACCACGCCCAGGTCCCAGTTGCCGGGCGTGGCCCAGTCGGTGCTGGCGGAGCCGTTCCAGGTGCGCGTCATCCCCGTCACCAGGTACGTCATCTCGCCCGTCACCGCGCCCGAGGTGGCCGTGATGGTGCAGGTGCCCGCGCGAACGCCGGTCATCACCCCCGCCGGGCTCACCGTGCCGACGGTGGGGTCGCTGGTGCCGAAGGTCACCGTGCCGCCCACCACCTCGCCCAGCGCGTTCTTCACCACCGCCGTCATGGGGTGCGGCGTGGTGGGGTGGATGGGGCCGAAGTCGTAGGTGGGGAGCTGGCCGTCCAGGGTGATGTAGCCCACCGGGTACTCCACCGGCGCCGAGACCAGCACGCTGAAGTGAAAGTCCGTGACGGTGGGGGGCACGATGAACGTCCACGTCTCCGTGGGCGACGTCTCGTTCTGGTCCAGCATGTACGGATAGGTGTAGTACGCCTGCGCCGCGGTGGTGAAGAAGGCGAACCCGTCCGGCACCACCGCCACGGTCCCGGTGCCGCCGGTGACCGCCGGCGCCTCGTAGAAGAAGATGCGGATGCCCCCGGGGTCCGGGTTGTCGCCGTCCGCCGTGCCCAGCGGCTGCTCGATCAGGTTCTGCAGCGTGGCATCGAAGGTGAACTGCCCCGTGCCGCCGTTGTACGCGATGTTCGACGAAACCAGGCGCACGTACAGGTTCTGGTTGCCCACGATGATGTCGCCGGCCGCGGTGCCCGCCTGGTTCTGGGCCGGCTTGCAGCTGACGGCCAGCGTTTCCTTGTTGGCGACGCAGTCCAGCGCGGCGATGGTCGTGGGTGGTGCGCCCGTGCCGTCCGGCGGCGGCTTGGGCTTGCCGTCCGGGCCCAGCGGGTTGGATCTGTCCGTGCACGCGGCGGCCGCGAGCAGCACGAACGCTGCGCCGGCGGCGCGAAGCACCCTGAGGGGTCTCACGGTCCGTCCTCTGTCCTGGTGCGTGGGGGCGTCGCCCGGAGCGGGAAACGCATTGCGCCCGCGCGGAAGGGCGCGGGAGGTGAACGGCAACGGGCCCGGAGCCGTGCGCGGCAGAGGCGGGCCCCAGGTGGGGCGCGCCAAAGGGGGGGAGGGCGTCGCGGTCCGGCCGTGGCAGCGGTGTAGCAGATGCTTCGCCGGCCACAAAATCTGCGCAACGCCTACAGAGTACCTGCGGAACGGCCGAGGCGCAAGCACGCCAAGTGTTTGCAATTCGCGGGTTTACAACAAATGTTGTCCGTCTCCTCAGGTGTTTCCGACTTCTCTTCCGCGGCCAGAACCGGCGGCACGAACCCTGAACACACACTCCACGCGCGAGTTCCGCGCGTACCGTCTGCACCCGTATCACCTGTAGAAAAGAGAGAATCTTGCTACGCTCCACGGACCGCGGGCTGTACTGCGAGGCGGGGGATTTTTTCGTGGATCCCTGGATGCCGGTGGACCGCGCCGTGATCACCCACGCGCACGGCGACCACGCGCGCTGGGGCTCGCGCGCGTACCTGGGCTCGCGCGAGGGCGAGCGCGTGCTGCGCACGCGCATGGGGCCTGAGGCGCACATCCAGTCCGTGGAGTTCGGGGAGCCGGTGGAGATCAACGGGGTGCGCGTGTCGCTGC